>JBOFIQ010000376.1:0-2352 GCA_051650245.1 Propionibacteriaceae bacterium
CTTCTTGTACTTCCCATACAAGATCCTTGGTGAGAAGTTCACCTCAGCTATTCGGGCGATGTCAGGCTTGTCATATGGGGTCTATCTGAGCCATATCTTGATCTTGTTTTATGTCGATCATGTGATCAAGTTGCTCGGAGCAGAGCCTGCTAGCGCGCCGCTATTGGTAGTGCGAGCCTTGGCGACTTACGGCATTGCATTAGCTCTGGTCTGGGTACTCAAACGTATCCCTAAGCTCGGTGACTTGCTGGTCCCGTAGTGTTCAGCCGCGCTGCAAGATCGGTAAAGCGTCGGTAACTGTGGCAGCCAAGAAAATGGAATCGGCCATAGCGCGATCCTTGCTCAGTGCTTCCAACAACGGCCAGGCAGGAAGTGTTGTCGTCCATTGCTCATGCCCGACCAAGATCACTGGTGTGGTGCTCGCCGGATCGGCGGCATAGTAGTTCGCAGTCGTTGCCTGGAATAGCTCTTGGACGGTCCCTGCTGCACCGGGCAAGAAGATGATTCCCCCTCGGCAACGGGCTAGCAGAGTATCTTCGCGGATTGCGTTAGAGAAGTACTTAGCAATGTGGGTAGCGAAGATGTTGGGCGGTTCATGCCCGTAGAACCAAGTGGGGATGCCCAACGACGGATGCGGCTTTGAGATGTTGTCGAGTACTTCAAATGCGATGCTGGCCCAAGCGTCAATACTGGGTCGGAAGCTGGGCACTGTTGCAAGTGCGGCTAGTGCCTGATCCAAGGTCTCATCTGCCGCGTCAGCAACACATGCACCAAGATTGGCGGCTTCCATTGCTCCTGGACCACCGCCTGAGCATACGACGTAGCCAGCTCTGGCTAGTTCCCGAGCAAGCCGTGCCGTTGCAGCGTAATCATCACTTCCTCGTTGTAGCGCATGTCCACCCATAATGCCGACCATGCGCTGCGGATCGGCGAGAAGTTCGAGTTCATCAAGGGCATCGGACATGGCGTGATCGTGGAGAGCTGCAGCAAGAGTGTGGTCGAGAGATGCTGGTCTGTCTGCTGCCAACGTCCAGGCGTAGACCTGGCCGTCAAGACTGGCCTCGTACGGGGTGACGTCGTAGAGATCGCGCGGGCTATAGAGCTGTGGCCGGTAAGGGTCCATCGGGCTTTGTGGCAGTACTGGAAAAATCAGCGCTCCAGCATCGCGCAAGATATCGAAGGCGTCGGAGTCAAGATCACAGCCAAGAAATACCGCACCACGTGCGGCGACATGAGCAAAAGTAATGCCACGGCAGTCAACGGACTGCACCCAGGTATGGCGCAGGCCTGCTGGCGTCGTGAGCGCGTTCTCAAGCTCACTGCGGCTATGAATTTCAGGATGAGGGTGCTTGCGCATACCTCTAGCCTGCCAGACATGGCACGATGGGACAGTGCGACAGGTGAATGTTTTAGGATCGACTGGCTCAATCGGGACCCAGACACTCGACCTTATCCGTGACCGCCCCGATGATTTTGCTGTGGCAGCGCTCGCTGCTGGTGGGTCACAGGCCGCGTTATTGATCGAGCAATGCCGGGAGTTTCATCCAACGCTTGTTGCTGTCGCTGATCTGGATGCAGCCAAAGCGGTGCAAGAAGCCCTACCGGAGCTGACCGTTGTCTCCGGGCAGGACGGTATTTTGCAGGCGGCAGTAGCGCCGTGCGACGTCGTGATCAATGCAATTACTGGCGCGGTTGGGCTACGGGCCACGCTGGCAACGCTCAACGCGGGGCTACAGCTTGGTCTGGCCAATAAAGAGTCATTGGTCATTGGCGGGAAGCTCGTCATGGATGCGGCGAAACCTGGCCAGATCATCGCCGTGGATTCAGAACATTCAGCATTTGCGCAAGCCTTGCGCGCCGGGCGAGCTGACGAAGTGAAGCGACTGATCTTGACTGCGTCAGGTGGGCCTTTCCGTGGGCGTCATCGTGATGATCTGGCTGAGGTAACCGTTGCACAAGCGCTAGCGCACCCCACCTGGTCGATGGGTCGGGTTATCACCATCAATTCCGCGACCTTAGTCAATAAGGGTCTAGAGCTCATCGAAGCCGCGTTGCTCTATGACATTGATTACGACGCAATTCAGGTCGTCGTGCATCCGCAATCAGCAGTACATTCTGCCGTGGAGTTCGTCGATGGTTCGACAATGGCTCAGTGCTCGCCACCAGATATGAAATTACCGATTTCGCTCGCATTGGATCAACCGCGACGGATCCCCGACGCCGCAGCCGGTTTTGACTGGCAACAAGCCCAAACCTGGACGTTTGAGCCACTTGATGATGAAACATTCCCCGCCGTTGAACTGGCACGGATCGCTGGCAAAGCAGGCGGTACCGCCCCAGCCGTGTTCAACG
>JBOFIQ010000377.1:0-5419 GCA_051650245.1 Propionibacteriaceae bacterium
CATGCGGGTGCAGTGTCCACAGTACTGCGGGCAAGTGATGAGCAGCTCCGCGAGCACCTTATCGGGTTAGCGGTGGGTCAAACCCTCACAAGCCCACATGTCCTGCTCATGGAGCGAGTCACGCTGAGCCATCGGGTGAGTCGGCCAGTCAGTGCGACGGTCCGAGAACACCGGGAACATGTAACGACGGATCGGATCGGCATAAAACGATTCTGTGTTGGGGATATCCATGGGAACCATGGTGTTGAGCATCTGCGGCGGAACCAGCATCGACATAGTCGCGTAGTTCTGCTGATCCTTCTCCAAGTCTGCGTAGAAAGACTCATCGAGAAGATCGCCCATCACAGCCTTGAGCTGAGCGATGTTCTTGACACAGTGGGTGCGCTGCCACTGGACGTTTTCCCACTCGGCTGTCGTGACGTTGGCATAACCGGGAAGACGAGTCCAATCAGGCTCGAAAACCTCGCGGTATTTGTAGGCATAAGGCTGGCCCACTTCGTGGGTCATGGTGCTCTCTCCACTCATAAAGAGAATCCCCTTTCAGGTGCTTAAATGCAAACTTGTAAGTTAGGACTGCAAGTCATTGCGCACCAAGACTAGACGGAAGACATTTTCGTCGTACCTACCGGGGTATCCCGGATGACATTTGAGTGGAGTATCTATGTCAGTTCCTCAGGGCATTGGCCTTAACCGCGTCCTTGAACCACAGGGCGTTCTGCCCCAAGCTGCACAGCGCCTTGATGCTACGGCACCATGTGGTCCTGATGAGATCGCAATCCGTGTGGAGCGACTCAACATCGACGCCGCTAGCTTTACCCAGATCTTCACCAAGCACGACGGCAATGCTGACGCCGTTCGCGCTGAGGTGTTGGAGATCATCCAAAGCCGCGGCAAGATGCACAACCCGGTCACGGGTTCGGGCGGCATGCTGATCGGTACCGTTGAAGAGGTTGGTGCTGCCAACACTCTCGGTCTCGCTGTTGGCGATCGGGTTGCGACCCTGGTCTCACTGACTCTGACCCCGCTACGGATCGATGACGAACTGGCGAACTGGGATGGTTTGGAGGAGCAGATTCCGTGCACCGGTCGCGCGATCTTGTTCGGCCGTACCATCGCTGCGAAGCTGCCCACGGATCTCAGCGCTGAGGAAGCACTGGCTGTCATGGACGTCTGTGGCGCACCCGCGCTCACATCGCGCTGGGTCAAGAAGGCCATCGCAGAGAAGGGCGACGACGTCATCGTCGCAGTGATCGGTGGCGCTGGTAAGTCCGGTTCGCTGTCGCTGGCTGCGGCTCGTGATGCTGGCGCTAAGACCTGTGGCATCGTTCCGTTCCAGGCGGAGTTCGACATGCTCGTGGAATCTGGGCTGGCCGATAAGGTCGTCATGGCCGATGCGCGTAACCCAATTGAGCTGTCCTCTGTCGTGATCGACGCAATGGGCCGCGAAGCCGATGTCACCGTCGTCTGTGTCAATGTTCCAGGCTGTGAAGGTGGCGCGATCTTGGCTACCGCACAAGGTGGCGTCATCATCTTCTTCTCTATGGCCACGCACTTTGCTGCTGCTGCGCTCGGCGCAGAAGGCCTTGCCAGTGATGTCACCATGCTCATCGGCAACGGTTACTGCCCAGGACATGCTGATTTCGCACTCGATATGTACCGTCGCTATGCCGGTGCACGTCAGATCTTCGGGTCGCGCTTCAAGAAGGAGGGCTAATGCCTGCTCCGTTACTGAAGCTCGATCCGAGCACTGTCGCGAAAGCTCGCCAGCTTGCTGCTAAAGCTGGCGAACCTATCGTCGAGATGACCAAGCAGCACACCACTGTGTCGGTTGAACGTGCAGTATTGCGTCTGGCTGGCCTTAAGGGTGCTGATGCTGAAGGCACACCGTGGTCTAACCGTGTGGTAGACGCAGTTCGTGGCGAGGTTGGCCTCGAACATGGCGTGTCGCTGCCGATCTGGCATGCCATGAACCAACACAACATGACCCTTGACCAGGTAGCCCAAGCTGGCGCAACCGGTGAGATCCATTTCACTGTGCCCACGGGTAAAGATCTTGTGGCAGCCAAGCAGGCCGCATTGCGTGATGCCAAGACTGGTGTCGCTATCGTCGATGGCAACCGTCAGACGCGCTCGCAGATGATCACTACCATCGGGGACGCGCCGCACAAACCGTGGAATTACCTCATCGTTGCCACCGGTGACATCTATGAGGACATCCCGCAGGCTCAGGCAGCGGCAGAAGCTGGTGCCGATGTCATCGCCGTGATCCGTTCTACCGGTCAGTCATTGCTCGACTACGTACCCGAAGGTGCTACCCGTGAGGGTTTTGCTGGTACTTTCGCTACCCAAGAGAACTTCCGACTCATGCGTGCTGCTCTCGATGAGACCAGCAAGAAAATGGGCCGCTACGTTCGTCTGTGCAACTACGCTTCGGGTCTGTGCATGCCCGAGATGGCAACCTTGGGTTCGCTCGAACGTCTCGACATGATGCTCAACGACTCGATGTACGGCATCCTTTTCCGCGACATCAACCCGATCCGCACCTTCGTCGATCAGCGCTTCGCTCGCATGATGAATGCCCGTGCTGGCATCATCATCAACACCGGTGAGGACAACTACCTCACCACTGCTGACGCGATTGAAGCTGCTCACACCGTCACGGTGTCGCAGTTACTCAATGAGTACTTCGCTGTAGAAGCTGGCCTTGAACCGTGGCAGATCGGTCTGGGACATGCCTTCGAGATCAACCCCGATATCACCGATAGTTTCCGTCTCGAACTGGCACACGCCATGTTGGCACGGGCGCTGTTCCCGGAATACCCGCTCAAGTGGATGCCGCCAACCAAGCACATGACCGGCGACGTCTTCCGCGGGTACATGCTTGACGCCTTCTTCAACTTGGCTGGTGAACTCACTGGTCAGGGCATTTTGCTCATCGGCATGATGACCGAAGCAGTTGTCACCCCATGGATCTCTGACCGCGACCTTGCGCTACAAAACGTCGAATATGTGCGCAATGCTGTCGGTAGTTTGCGTGAGGACTTCTGCCCAGCACCCGATGGTTTCATCGCTCAGCGCGCCAATCAGGTACTGGCTGAGGCTATCGATCTGCTCGGCACGATTGAGAAAGATGGCATGCTCAATGCCATTGCTGGAGGCACCTTCGGCCTCATGAAGCGCCCAGCCGATGGCGGTAAGGGCTTGGATGGCGTTGCGCAAAAGTGCGACGAATACTTCAACCCGGCGACGGAGATTTTGGAGGCTGGCAAGTGAGCATCGTTCGTCCTTACGGAGACGCTACCGATGACGGCATGGTTCAGGTCTCCTTTACTCTCCCGCTCGCCCATGACAAGCGCGCTGAAGGAGCAGCAGTTCAGCTCGCCAACAAGATGGGGATGAATCCAGCGATCCTGGTTCATGCCAAGCCCATCGGCGATACTCACACGTTCTTCGTGGTCTATGGCTCGGTCAATCACGATGTTGATACTGACCAGGTTGTCGTCGTCGAGCGTGACTACCCGTTGCTGGATAAGTATGAGGCTGACGCTTTGATCGAAAAGGGCCTCCATCGCCCGATCAAGGTCGTTGGCGCCTGCATCGGCACCGACGCCCACACCGTTGGTATCGATGCCATCCTCAATATCAAAGGCATTGCGGGGGAGAAGGGGCTGGAGTCCTATCACGAGTTGGCAGTGGTCAATCTCGGTGCGCAGGTCAGCGTCCCCACGCTGGTCAACCGTGCCATCGAAGAGAAGGCTGATGCCGTCTTGATCTCGCAGGTCGTGACCCAGCGCGATCAGCACATTCTCAATGTGAAGGAAGCAACCGCTGCTTTCCGCGAAGCATTCCCGGCAGACAAGCGTCCGCTCGTCATCGTCGGTGGTCCTCGCTTCGATGAGACACAAGCTGACGCCCTTGGCGTAGATCGGGTCTTCTCCCGTGGCACGAAGCCTGCTGAGGTCGCTAGTTACCTCGTCGATGCACTTGTGACAAAGAAAGGAGCGAAGTAACCATGGCTGATCTGACTGGAACGGTCGTCACTCACCGTCGATACTTGCCCTATACCGATGCCCACTATGCCGGCAATCTCGTCAATGGCGCATTCTCGCTCGATATGTTCGGCGATGTCGCGACCGAGATGTGCATCGTGACTGATAGCGATGAAGGACTCTTTGCTGGGTACTCCGAGGTCAAGTTCTTGGCACCGGTCTATGCCGGTGATGTTTTGGAGATCGAGGCTAAGTTGATCCGTGAGGGTCGACGTAGCCGTGAGATGGTCTTTGAGTCACGAGTCGTCTGCCGAGCTGCGCATAATCTCGGTAAGACTGACGCCCCAGAATCAGCGTCGTTCCGCCTCGACGAACCGATCGTCGCTGCTACTGCGACCGGTACTGTCATCGTGCCTCAGGCTCGCGCCTAAAGCACACCACACGTGGCTGAGCCAGGGGAGTACCTCTGGCTCGGCCACGTGACTATTTTCAGGGATTTCCCGTGCCTACCCCCGAAGCGCTGGGGTTCGCTCCCGATCTAGGGCAAACTAGTCTTATGACTGAGCCGTATGAGTCGCTGGGCGACATCTGTGTGATCATTCCGACGTACAACGAGATCGACAACATCGGGCCGATCACCGCGCGTATTCGAGCCTCTGTGCCCAAGGCGCACATTCTCATCGCCGATGACAATTCCCCAGATGGCACAGGCGCAAAGGCTGATGAACTCGCCGCTGCCGATGAGCAGATCCACGTCATGCATCGTCAAGGCAAAGAGGGTCTAGCTGCGGCTTACCTCGCTGGTTTCCGTTGGGCACTTGACAACGGCTACGAGGTGATCGGTGAGACTGATGCCGACGGCTCACACCAGCCCGAGTTCTTGCCGTCGATCCTCAATGCACTGACCCACGCTGACATGGTGAAGGGATCACGCTGGATCAAGGGCGGAAAGGTCATCAACTACCCGAAGTTCCGCGAGTACCTTTCGCGTGGCGGCTCGCTCTACACCAATGTCATGTTGGGTATCGGCGTCAAGGACCCCTCAGGTGGATACAACTTCTTCCGCGCGTCGATGTTGCGCACGGTTATCGATCAGGTGCAGTCCAAGGGGTATTTGTTCCAGACCGAACTGACCATCTTGGCCAAGCACAATGGATTTAGCGTTGTTGAGGTTCCGATTGAGTTCCCCGACCGCGAACTTGGTCAGTCCAAGCTGAGCAAGGACATCTTTGTCGAGTCATTGTTGGAAACAACAAAGCGCGGCGTGAAGTATCGCGGCGGACAACTCGTTGGCGCTGGCCGCACGTGCCTTCATAAGGTATCGAGCACCATCTCCAAGGCAACTGAAAAGAAAGCCTAATTGTGGCAACAAAGCTAATCTCCGAGCGGAAGCGGCCTTGGCTGCTTCCGCTCGTGCTTACTACCCTGGT
>JBOFIQ010000378.1:0-3407 GCA_051650245.1 Propionibacteriaceae bacterium
AGTCCAGCTCAACCTCCAACTTGATGAGCCGCTCGTCAGTGAACCTCTCACCCTTCCAGAAGAACCGATCTCCCCCGCTATCGCAGCACCTACCCAGCCACCTTTAGCGCTCACGGCAACGCCAGATCTGGTCATGCTCCTTGGCGATGCCCCGCCTGGCGTGGGACGACACTATGCCGAACTAGGTCGGGCCGCATCGATTCCTGTTCTTGCCGAACCGTCGTCGAATGGGCGAATCCCTGGCACGATCCAGTGCTATGACCTACTCCTTGACAGCCCGCTAGCCAAGGATATTAACCGGGTCATCGTCGTGGGCCGCCCTACGCTGTCGCGGCCACAGCGACGCCTCCTCAGTGATCTCCGGTTCGAGGTGATCCAGGTAGGCCCATGTTCCATCCCTGAGCGTTTTCCGGCGACTCGACTGCGCGCGGAAGCCATCACATTGGCCCCTCTTGCTGACCAGCGCTGGCTTGCCCGCTGGCATGAAGCCGACCATGTAGCTGCCCGTCAGGTGGCAACACTTGCAGCACGTACTCCCCTTAATGGTTGGGGCTTAGCGGCCTGCGTCCTCGATCATCTGACAACGCAGGACAATCTCATGTGGGGTAGTTCGCGGCTGGTCCGCGACGCGGCAGAATCTCCGCTCTCGGACCATCTGGCATTCTGCTACGCCAATCGGGGCCTCGCCGGGATTGACGGCCTCATCTCAACAGCCATGGGCTTGGCGCTGGGATCGTGCCGACCAACCACCCTCGTATTGGGCGATCTCAGCGCGCTTCACGATCTCAATGCCCTGGCACTACCCACAGCCGAATCTGTGCCAGATCTGCGTATCGTCGTCGGTAATGACGACGGTGGTGCCATCTTTTCAACTCTGGAGCAATCAGCACTACCGTCAACGAGTTTTGAGCGTCTTTTTGGCCTCCCCCATGGGCGCAGCCTCAGCGCTATCAGCGATGCGCTCGGTATCCCCAGTTGCCGCGTGACTAGCCACGATGAGCTTGCCAGCGTACTGGCTCACCCAATCAGCGGTATCGAACTTATCGATGTCGTGCTTAGCCGCAGCCAACGTCGCGAGCAGGTCGCCGGGTTACGCGGTTTGTGCACCTAGTCCCAGCACCTGGCGCATCGGGCGTAATTTGGCATTGACTTCATCCCATTCCGCATACGGATCAGAACCTGCAACGATCCCCGCACCGGCATAGAGCCTGAGTTGTTCCCCCGTCATCTGCCCGCCACGAAGCGCGATCACTAGTTCCGCATCCCCATCAGCGCTAAGCCACCCAATGGGACCCGCGAAACGTCCACGGTCAAAACCTTCAATCTGATGTAGCTGCTCTCGCGCTAGGGCTGTAGGGGTGCCCCCAACCGCCGCCGTTGGGTGAAGCGCGGTCAAGGCTTCGGCCACGCCACAGTCAGGGCGGAGCTGGACGTGCAGATCTGATGCCAAGTGCATGACATGAGGTAAAACCAACGCATAGGGCTGCTGACTCACTTCCAGATGCGCCGCCAATGGCTCCATCGCCGCACGGGCTGACGCAATCGCCGCCGCATGTTCACGCTGATTTTTCTCGCTGCTCTCAAGCATGTCCAGGTTATATGCGTCTGTAGTGGCCTGCGCCCGCGTCTGCGTCCCGGCCAAGACGCGTGCAGAAAAGCTTCCGTGGCGTAACCGCATCAAAAGCTCTGGCGATGCACCGACCATGCCATCAATGCAATAAATCCAGCAGCTCGGGAAATCACGATAGAGCTGGGCTGCAAGATCGGCTGCTACTGCACCTGTGAGCGTGTAATCAGCGTATGTCGCGAGCACGATCTTGTGTAACTCGCCATCCTGGATCAGCGCTAGGCCTTGTTCCACCCGCGACCGGTAGGCATCGGCTTCATGGCCCCTATCTACAGCAACTACGCTCGGCGCGGCGAAACGTTGCTCTGGTAGCGGCGGAAGTTGATCGGGCAGGGATTCCCCCACGAGCACTCGCCAGGCTTGTCCATCGCTGACGACCACCGCATCTGCTGGAACTATGCAGACCGACGTGTGTTGTGTTCGCTCTGGGTCAAAGGTCAGCGTCACTAAGGCTCGGAGAGCACCAGCAGCGCTCGTGGGCAGTTGCTCTGCGAGCCACTGTTCCAGCACTTCCCAACCGCCCTCGAAGCGGGCCGCTTCGCCCCACCCAATAACTGCCTCACCCTCGATGTCAGGACTAATCAGCGCCATGGGATCGCTACCTCGGCGCAATAAATCACCAAAATCAGGAAGCTGCGGCAGGGGCCAAGCCCGGACGTCGAGACGATGCATAACCGTCAGGTTAGCCATCCAGGTAACATTCAAGGTGGCAACCCGCCCACTGAGATTTCTCCTGCCCCAGAAAGAGACCCTTGCCCTCGTACGATCTTGGCTCCGCTATCACGCTCATTGCTGGCCCCTGCGCGGTGGAGACACCTGAGCAAACCATGGCCATTGCTACGGCTGTGGCTGCTGCTGGTGCCACCATGCTGCGCGGTGGAGTTTTCAAACCCCGTACCTCACCACGCTCATTTCAAGGCTTGGGTGCCGCAGGTTTGGAGATTCTGGCAGCAGCAGGCGCAGAGGTTGGTCTGCCCATCATTACCGAGGTTCTCGATACCCGCGACGTCGAGTTAGTCGCTCGTTACGCCACAGTGCTCCAAATTGGCTCACGCAATATGCAAAACTTCGCGCTCCTCAAAGAGGTAGGACGTTCCGGCCACCCCGTCATGCTCAAACGTGGTTTAGCTGCCACCTATGACGAATGGCTTGGCGCCGTCGAGTACCTCACCCATGAAGGTAACGATCAGATCGTGTTATGCGAACGCGGTATCCGCACCTTTGAGCCGTCCACTCGCAACACACTGGATTTGGCCGCTGTGCCACTACTTCAACAACGCACCGGCTTCCCTGTCGTTGTTGATCCCAGCCATGGCACAGGCCGAGTAGACCTCATTGCCCCGATGTCGCTGGCTGCTGTTGCCGCAGGCGCTGACGGCATCATGATTGAGGTTCATGACCAGCCTGAACAAGCACTCAGCGATGGCCAGCAGGCACTCAGCCCGGCTGAGTTTGAAGCAGTCGCTACCCGTATCGCTGAGCTACGCGCATGGCTGAACCGCTAGGTCTACATCTGGGAGTCACCCATGGTTCCCTGGCCGATCTTGATGCTCATCTCCATCATCGAAGCGCGCTATATGTCACCGATGCTGGTGTCATGGCTGCCTGGCCGGAGCTGTTCGTCGGGCGTGATGTTGTCGTCATCGAGCAGGGCGAGGATCACAAAAATCTTGCGACGGTGAGCCGCATTTATTCCGCTGCTCTTGCGGCTCATCTCACCCGCAGCGATGTCATCGTCGGAGTTGGCGGCGGGATGGTCTGCGATATCGCGGCTTTTGCT
>JBOFIQ010000379.1:0-1894 GCA_051650245.1 Propionibacteriaceae bacterium
TCCTGGCTCAGTTCAGTAGCGCGAGGTGAGGGTTCCTTAGCTCGTCGCTTCACTGGCTTGTTGTGCTGACGCTGCCCCAGTGCCACTACTTCCTCAGTAGCGCGGACCGACATCCCCTCAGCAACGATCCTCTGGGCCAGGCGCTCCATCTCCACCAGATCATCGAGGGAGAGCAGCGCACGAGCATGTCCAGCGCTTAACACACCAGCAGCAACCCGACGTTGCACCGGCGCAGGCAGCTTCAACAGACGAATCGAGTTAGAGATATGGGGACGGCTGCGCTTGACTCGCTGCGACAACTCCTCTTGGGAGCAATCGAAGTCTTCAAGCATCTGCTGGTAAGCCGCTCCCTCTTCCAATGGATTGAGCTGTGAGCGGTGAATATTCTCCAGTAGGGCGTCTCGAAGTAGATCGACGTCGGCAGTCTGACGGATGATCGCTGGAACTGAGGCCTTTCCGGCAAGTTTCGACGCGCGGAAGCGCCGCTCCCCCATGATGAGCTCATAGCCACCCTCGCCAGACTCACGGACGACGACGGGCTGTAGTACCCCAACCTCTTTGATCGATTCGACCAACTCCGTGAGTGCGTCCTCAGCAAAAACCGTCCGCGGCTGCTTTGGGTTGGGACGAATCTGATCGAGCGGAATATCTTGTACGACCAGTTGGCCAGGAACTGGCTTGGTTTTGTTGGATCGTAGCGGCTTCTCTGGCAGATCATCAGTACGGCGGATGAGAACATCAAGCCCTTTGCCCAGGCCACCTGTCTTTGCTGCCATTAGATATTCTCCTCATCATCGTCGTTAGTTGCCTGGAGCGCTATCTCCTGTGCGGCTTCAAGGTACGCCTGAGCCCCTGTTGACTGTGGTTGGTAGCTCAGCACCGTCTGGCCAAAGCTTGGCGCCTCAGAAACACGCACAGAACGTGGGATTACCGTATCGAGAGTTTCATTAGGGAAGTAATTACGTACTTCGGCAGCAACTTGCGCTGCTAGTTTTGTTCTACCGTCGAACATTTTGAGCAGAATGGTGGACAGCACGAGGTCGTCGTTTAGCTCGCCCTTGACGAGGTTGATGGTATTGACCAATTGAGAGACGCCTTCAAGGGCATAGTACTCACACTGAATCGGCACCAGGATCTCACGAGCTGCTACTAGAGCATTAAGGGTAATGAGACCCAACGAGGGCGGGCAGTCAATAAAGACATAGTCGCAGTCATTCTCTGCAAGATATGCCGATAGGGCTTTCTCTAGACGCCGTTCGCGAGCCACGATATTGACGAGCTGGATTTCGGCGCTTGCAAGGTCGATAGTCGCGGGAAGCACACGAAGATTACGTGATTCTGGAGACTGTTGCACATGCTGGGCTATTTCATCTCCAGCAATCATTACCTCATAGGTTCCCGGAGTTCCTGATGCATGATCGATCCCAAGCGCCGTTGACGCATTACCTTGGGCATCAAGGTCGCACACAAGAACATTGAGCCCAGCCATCGCCATTGCTGTCGCGATATTCACGGTGGTTGTGGTCTTCCCTACCCCACCTTTTTGGTTTGCTACAACAAAGATTCGCGTATTTTCCGGCTTTGGGAACTTCGGTGTTTCACGTGAAACAGCAATATCGTCCGGCTCTTCAATAGGCGGTAAGCCTTCTTCGGGAATATCAAAAGCCGCGCGACGTGGCCCAGCAACTTCAGTGGCCATGGCCGCTGCGAGTGCCTTATCCACCTTCTTACGCTTCTTAAAGACCACTATTCCTCCGCAATCATGTAGCTGTAGTACTACTCTACTTGCCAGCACTGACAAAACATTGCCCCCACGCATGTTGCAAGATTATTTGGGTGAAGGAATGCTTCAGCCTTTCGGTTTCACGTGAAACTGACACCAAAAAACTGCGAC
>JBOFIQ010000380.1:0-1263 GCA_051650245.1 Propionibacteriaceae bacterium
ACGGATCGCACCGGGTACTGTTCCAGAGCAGTACCATTCAGCATTTGCCCGAGGTGATCTTCGTGAACCTCAAGGGTATCGGGAGGAATTTCCAGTTGAAACCACTTCAGGAGATGGACAAGCAGGAGCCTCAGAGCCGGTACAGCCTTTGCAGCCATCGCAATCGTTGCAGCCGTTGCAACGTTTGCAGTCATCGCAATCGTTGCAGCCGTTGCAACCTTTGCAGCCATCGCAATCGTTGCAGCCGTTGCAACCTTTGCAGCCATCGCAATCGTTGCAGACGTTGCAACCTTTGCAGCCATCGCAATCGTTGCAGACGTTGCAACCTTTGCAGCCATCGCAATCGCTGCAGCCGTTGCAGCCTTTGTCGCCATCGCAACCGTTACAGCCGACGCAATCGTTGCAGCCGTTGCAACCTCCGCATCCGTCGCAGACGTTGCGACCTTCGACTTCATCGCAGCCAGTGCACTCACCGCAGCCAGTGCACTCATCGCAGGCAGTGCACCCACCGAGCCAGGTGCACTCATCGCAATCGTTGCAGCCGTTGCAACCTTTGCAGCCATCGCAATCGTTGCAGCCGTTGCAACGTTTGCAGTCATCGCAATCGTTGCAGCCGTTGCAGCCTTTGCCTCTGTCGCAGCCGTTGCGACCTTCGACTTATCGCAATCTTTGAAGCCGTTGCAGCCTTTGCCTCCGTCGCAGACGTTGAGACCTTCGACGTCATCGCAGCCAGTGCACTCACCGCAGCCAGTGCACTCATCGCAAGCAGTGCACCCACCGGGCCAGGTGCACTCATCGCAGTTATGGCACCCGTTGCCACCGTTGCAACCTCCGCATCCGTCGCAGCCGTTGCGACCTTCGACTTCATCGCAGCCAGTGCACTCACCGCAGCCAGTGCACTCATCGCAGGCAGTGCACCCACCGAGCCAGGTGCACTCATCGCAGTCATGGCACCCGTTGCCACCGTTGCAGCCGTTGCAACCTCCGCATCCGTCGCAGCCGTTGCGACCTTCGACCTCATCGCAGCCTTCGCACTCACCGCAGGCAGTGCACCCACCGAGCCAGGTGCACCCATCGCAGTCATGGCACCCGTTGTCACCGTTGCAAGCTTTGAATCCGACAAGATCGAAAGGGGCCGCAAGTGCCAACAACGAGTCAGTTCATTCCCAGAAGACAGTTCTTCAAGCGAACGTTTCGGATCAAATTTCGATAATTCAGCAACAGGTGTACGAATCGCAAAATTCCCGACAGCAACCGTCGGAC
>JBOFIQ010000381.1:0-10443 GCA_051650245.1 Propionibacteriaceae bacterium
CTCATCGCGAGCGATCCAGTCAGCATCGCGCAAGATATCGAGACGTTCTTTCGTCACCTCACCAATGATGCGGATACCAAGGCCAGGCCCTGGGAATGGGTGACGGTACACCAGCTTCTCTGGCAGCCCGAGCTGAAGTCCGACCTGACGGACCTCATCTTTGAAGAGCGTCCGCAGCGGCTCGATCAAGGAGAACTGCAAGTCCTCAGGCAAACCACCGACGTTATGGTGCGACTTGATATTGGCCGCACCTTCACCGCCACCCGACTCAACCACATCGGGGTAGAGCGTTCCCTGAACCAGGAACTCCACGCCCTCCTCGGCCAACTCGCGGGCCACGTCTTCAAAAACACGAATGAACTCAGCACCAATGATCTTGCGCTTAGTTTCTGGATCAGTCACTCCGGCAAGTTTGCCCAGGAACCGTTCCTCCTCATCGCGGACGATGAGCTTAGCGCCCGTGAGCTCAACAAAATCCTTCTCCACCTGCTGAGATTCAAACTTGCGCTGCAACCCGTGATCGACGTAGACGCAGGTGAGCTGGTCACCAATCGCCTTCTGCACAAGTGCGGCAGCAACCATCGAATCGACACCGCCCGAAAGCGCGCACAGCACCTTCTTCTGGCCAATCTCAGCACGAATCCGCGCGATCTGCTCCTCGACGATATTCTCGCTCGACCACGACGGCGTCAGGCCCGCGATATCGAACAAGAAGGCCTTAATGACATCTTGTCCATGCTCGGAGTGCAAGACCTCTGGGTGCCACTGCACACCGGCCAGTTTGGCCTGCATGTTCTCAAATGCCGCAATCGGGGCGCCCTCCGTGTGAGCCAGGGCAGTAAAGCCTGCCGGGGCGACAGCGACAGAATCGCCATGCGACATCCAGATCTTGGTCTCACCAGTGAGCGAGCGCAGCAAGCAGCCCGCGTTATCGACGTCGACAGGAGTACGACCAAACTCCGACAATCCTGTCTTGCTCACAACACCGCCTAGCGCATTTGCCATGAACTGGAAGCCGTAGCAGATCCCGAACACAGGGATACCGGCATCCAGAACAGCCTTATCCAGTGTCGGGGCGCCTTCGGCGTAGACCGACTGCGGCCCGCCAGAAAGAATGATCGCGGCAGGCTTCTTCGCCAAAATCCGTTCTGCCGATGCCGTATGCGGCATGATCTCCGAGTAGACGCCCGCTTCCCGGACGCGGCGGGCAATCAGTTGGGCGTACTGAGCGCCAAAGTCAATGACAAGAACAAGATCATGGGCCATGACGTAAGTCTAGTCGCCTACGGCATGACGCTGGAGCACAGCGGCAACCTCGGAACGCGACATTGTGTGGAATAAATACATCAACCAATCCGTTGCACCACACATGAACACGTTTGACAACATCGCCCAGACCATCGGCCACACTCCCCTCGTGACGCTGCATCGAGTCTGCCCCGGCCCGGCCAAGGTGCTTGCCAAACTTGAGTTCTTTAATCCCTCAAGCTCGGTCAAAGATCGTCCCGCGCTCGCTATCATCGACGCCGCTGAAGCTAGCGGCACCCTGCTTCCTGGCGGCACCATCGTCGAAGCCACCTCAGGGAATATGGGGATTGGCTTGGCCATGATCGGTGCTGCCCGGGGCTACCACGTCATCTTAACGATGCCCGAATCCATGTCGATGGAACGACGAATGTTACTCCGCGCATATGGAGCTGAACTTGTACTCACTCCTGCTTCTGGAGGCATGCAGGCTGCTGTCGATAAGGCAAATGAGCTGGCCAGCCAACCAGGTTTTGTCCTAGCTAGCCAGTTCGCGAACCCCGCAAACCCCGCAGCGCATCACTCCACCACGGCTGAGGAGATTTGGGCTGATACCGATGGCAGCGTCGATATCGTCGTTGCTGGTATTGGCACAGGTGGCACTATCAGTGGCCTTGGCCGCTTCCTTAAAGAACGCAAGCCCACCGTGGAGCTTGTTGGTGTCGAGCCTGCAGAATCACCGCTCCTGACCACCGGCGTGGCCGGACCACACAAGATTCAAGGGATCGGGGCGAACTTCCTCCCCGCCAATCTTGATCGTGATCTTCTCGATGACGTTCTCACGATCTCTAGCGATGACGCAATGGACACTGCTCGGGCAACCGCAGCCCATGAAGGAATGTTGGTTGGTATCAGTTCAGGAGCCGCAATCGCTGCTGCCGGACGACTCGCGGCCAGCCCAGAAAATCACGGCAAGACCATCGTGGTGATCTGCCCTTCCTCGGGCGAGCGCGAACTCAGCACTCCCCTCTACGCCACGCTTCAGGGGTAACCCGCATGACACTGTCAGCCCGTCAACGCATAGCCGAAGATATCGACGCTGCACTGAGCCGTGACCCAGCAGCCCGTGGGCGACTCTACGTCGCGCTCACCTACCCTGGGCTCCACGCAATCTGGCTCTACCGGGTCGCGAACAATCTGTGGCGGCATCATCACCACATCGGCGCACAGCTCGTCTCTATGTTTGCCCGGCTTTGGACCGGTGTTGAGATCCACCCCGGTGCCACTATTGGACGACGGCTCTTTATCGATCATGGCATGGGCATCGTTATCGGTGAAACCGCCATCGTCGGTGATGACTGTCTGATCTATCACCAAGTAACGCTGGGAGGGCATTCCCGAAAGCAGACTAAACGACACCCCACGATTGGCAACCGGGTTCTTATCGGGGCTGGCGCCAAGGTTATCGGCAATATCGAGATCGGCGATGACGCCAAAATCGGCGCCAACGCTCTTGTTACCGTTCCTGTTGCCCCAGGGGCTGTGATCGTTGGAGTACCCTCAACCGTTCGCGATAACGACATTATCGCCTAACTCCTTCACCCTACAAAGCAGCGAGTGCCCAGGTTGTGAACTCTGGCATGAGTTCTGCCATGCTGCTAGCACCAAGCGGTTGAGCCAGGCTCCGCTCAATATCAGCACTCTTGAATACTTCTGTCATCATCTGCATTACTCTGGACTTGCCAAGTTTTGTTTCCACCCAAGAGAAAAAGGCGCTGCTGATACCATAGTCTGGCACGTCAAAAACTTCTGGTGTTCGCGCTCCGGTAAATACCCCTGCCAGATGGTCAATATCTTGTGCTGTTGGCCTATGCCCCAGAAAATCATCTAACATAAATAATAACCCGCGATATCCTACCCATGAAGCACTTCCTTCTGCAACCCAAGCTGGAATATTTAAGTGATCTGGCTTTAGAAATTCCTGAATTGCATGAACGAACTCACGCCGAAATACCGTCGGATAATACTCCGGCGGGAACTCGCTACCGAGATTTCGAATAGCAATTCTCGTGACAGTAGTGTTATCACCCAATGCAGCAATCAAAGCACGCGCTTTATCAATCTCAGCAACTGGTGACATTATCATGAGATATTCCGATACGACCGTCTCGACATCGCCAATATCCCATGGAGCAACCCAGGCAGACCTACCGATAGCAAAACTGGAGAATACTGTCTGCCCTTGCTGATCAAACCGGAAACCTAAGATAGCTGGCGAACTTAATGAATACTGATCTACACCCTCTACTCGATGGAGTACATACCCATTGGTCTTAATTTCTCCAGTAGTATCAGGATGTGAAAAATGTTGCCCGCCAGGTAAAATACAATCTCGGTCTTTACCCTTGGTAACGAATGGATAGCCGTAAAAGCACGACGGGCCTCACCATGATTGCTCGGATCAACGAACGATGCAACCTTTTCCCAATCCCCATCAGACCAAAGCGCCGAGAACTACGTCAAAGCACCTTGAAGCCGATCAGTCCCTACCAATTCAGGTTGCAACGTCGACGGGTCATCGCTGCTACAACCTGTTACTGCAATGGCGCGGACCCCCATACCAATGGTGAGAACTGTTCTCCTGCTTATCATGGTGGGCCTCAACTCTTTCAGAAGCCATATAACCCTCATAGTAGAACTACGGAGATCACACATGACATGCCCCCTGATGTAGTTCTTGCTACCCGTTGTTAGAAAGAACTACTTACACACAGCACTAGCCCCCGAGCTTAAAGCTCAGGGGCTAGTCACAGCGATATTAGTGATAGCAAATTGGCCTAGACCAAGACGGCGAGCTCAACCTTCTGGAACTCCTTGACATCGGTATAACCCGTCGTCGCCATAGCTCGGCCAAGCGCACCCACCAAGTTCATCGTGCCATCTAACACTATCGATGGCCCCAACATGACCTCAGCAAAGCTCGCGATCTGGGGGAACTGCACCCGCTCACCACGCGGCAAGGACTCATGCCAGGCTTCAGCGCCCCAGTGGCAGCCCTGCCCAGGTGCTTCCGTTGCGCGCGCTAACGGCGAACCGATCATTACGGCATCCGCACCGCACGCAATGGCCTTAGCGATATCGCCAGAACCACCCATACCGCCATCGGCAATCACATGGACATAACGCCCGCCAGACTCGTCGAGGTAGTCGCGGCGGGCCTCAGCAACATCAGCAATAGCCGATGCCATCGGCACCCGAATCCCCAACACGTCACGGGTTGTATGCGCCGCACCGCCACCGAAGCCGACCAAGACGCCAGCAGCGCCCGTGCGCATCAAGTGCAGCGCCGCCTGGTAAGTAGCACAGCCACCAACGATCACCGGAACGTCCAACTCATAGATGAACTTCTTGAGGTTGAGCGGCTCGACGTTGTGATCGACATGCTCAGCAGAAACAGTCGTACCCCGAATCACAAAGAAATCGACGCCTGCTTGCTCCACGACGCTGGCAAACTCAGCCGTACGCTGCGGCGACAATGACCCAGCTACCGGAACTCCCGCATCACGGATCTGCTTCATGCGTTCCGTGATGAGTTCAGCCTTGATCGGCTCGCGGTAAATCTCTTGCATCAGCCGTGTAGCCGCACGCGGATCAGGCTCAGCGCAGACCTTCGCTAGCAGCGCAGTGGGATCCTCATAGCGCGTCCACACACCTTCAAGGTTCAACACCCCCAAGCCGCCTAGCTGACCCATCATGATCGCCGTCTCAGGCGACATCACAGAATCCATCGGTGCGGCCATCATCGGGAAGCCAAACTCCACCGCGTCAATCTTCCAACTGAGATTGACCTCCTCGATACCGCGCGTGCGCCGCGACGGCACAATTGCGATGTCATCGAGGGCATACCCACGCACACCACGCTTGGCGCCGCCGACCTCAATAAGACCTGCGGAAAGACGATTAACCGGCATAGTTTGGTGCCTCCTGCATCATGGCGATGTCGTGCGGATGTGACTCCAACAACCCCGCCTGCGTGATTCGAGTAAAACGTGCATTGGCGCGCATCTGATCGACAGTCGAGCCACCGAGGTAGATCATGGTCTGACGTAGACCACCCACCAACTGGTAAGCGACAGCCGACAACGCACCACGGTAAGGAATCTTGCCCTCGATACCCTCAGGAACGATCTGCTCATTGCTCGCGCCTGACTGGAAGTAACGATCCTTGGAGTAGCTCATCTGCTTACCGCGCGCTGACATGGCCCCCAGAGAGCCCATACCGCGATACATCTTGAACTGCTTACCGTTGATGAAGGTGAGATCGCCAGGCGACTCCTCACAACCAGCTAAGAGTGAGCCGAGCATCACCGTATCCGCGCCAGCACACAAGGCTTTACCGATATCACCGGAGTAGCGCAAGCCACCGTCTGCGATCACCGAGACGCCTGCGGGCCGACACGCACGAGCCGCGTTGTAGACGGCTGTAAGCTGCGGTACGCCAACACCAGCAACGACGCGCGTGGTACAAATCGAGCCGGGGCCAACACCGACCTTGACCGCATCAGCACCCGCATCCACGAGCATCTTAGCACCGTCATAGGTGGCGATATTGCCCGCAATAATATCGACACCAGCAGCGGCAGAGTCTTGCTTGAGCCGGGCTACCATGTCAGCGACCGGCTTGGAATGACCAAATGCCGAATCTACGATGAGTGCGTCTACCCCGGCCTCGACCAAGGCCATTGCTCGCGCCCAGGAATCCTCGAAGGGGCCAATCGCTGCACCCACGCGCAATCGACCCTGCGGGTCCTTGCTGGCATTGGGGTATTTGTCGGACTTCACATAGTCCTTGAGCGTAATCAGACCGGTGAGCTTGCCTGCCTTATCAACCAAGGGCAGTTTCTCGATCTTGTGCTTAGCCAGGAGCGCCAACGCCTCTGCACCAGGAATCCCGGGGTAGCCCGTCACCAGCGGCATCCGCGTCATGACTTCGCCCACCGTCTTCATCGGATCTGATTCAAACCGCAGATCGCGGTTAGTGACGATACCGACAAGGTGCATCGACTCATCGACGACTGGCACACCGCTGATACGGAAATGGGCACACAGATCATCAACGTCGCGCAAAGTCGCCTGCGGGGAGATCGTAATCGGCTGATCAACCATGCCTGCTTCGGAACGCTTCACTCGATCGACCTGGCTTGCCTGGTCCTCAATCGACAGGTTGCGGTGCAGGATACCGATACCGCCCTCACGCGCCATCGCAATCGCCATCCGCGCTTCCGTGACTGTATCCATCGGTGCGCTCACCAGCGGCATCTTGAGACGGATTCGACGCGACAGTTGAGTTGCAGTGTCTACCTCAGCCGGGGCTACCTCAGAGTAAGCCGGCTGTAATAGAACGTCATCGTAGGTCAAGCCAAGCTCGGCGAAGAGTTCACCGACACCAACACCGGTTAGTGGTACATCATGCGACACAGAGAGCGCCCTTTCACTCGGGAGCTCCACTCTATCGTCGTGTGTGCTTTGCTGCAGCCATAGCTAGTTGCGAAGAGACGCCAGCGACGCCCGGATCTCCAACTCACCGATCTCGGCAAGCCCCCGCTTAACCAATAACGGGTCAGGAGTACCCACCACTGCTTCATCCTTATCGGGGTAATCAAACTGCCCCAGGAAGTACCGCATCGCGTTGACTCGTGCCCGCTTCTTATCGTTGGACTTAATCGTGATCCACGGGCAATGATCGGTATCGGTCGCGCGGAACATCTCTTCCTTCGCGTCGGTATACCCCTCCCACAGGTCCAACGATTCCAGGTCCATCGGTGACAACTTCCACTGCCGGACTGGGTCAATCTGACGAATGGCAAAGCGTGTGCGCTGTTCGGCGGGCGTGACGGAGAACCAGAACTTCGTAATCGAAATCCCAGAATCAATCAGCATCTTTTCCAAGACCGGAGTCTGCGTCATGAACAAGTCATAGTTCTCTTGCGTCGTAAATTGCATGACGCGCTCAACACCGGCCCGGTTGTACCAGGAGCGATCGAACAACACGATCTCGCCCGCTGTCGGGAAATGACGAATATAGCGTTGGAAGTACCACTGACCACGTTCTTGGGCCGACGGCTTATTGAGCGCCACAGTACGGGCATAGCGTGGGTTCAAGTGCTCCATGAAGCGCTTAATCGTGCCACCCTTACCCGCAGCATCACGGCCTTCGAAGAGGACGATATGGCGCTTACCCGCGTCGCGGGTCCAGTTCTGCAACTTGAGTAGCTCAACCTGCAACTGGTACTTCTGCTGGTCATAGTCCTGCCGCGACATTCGCTCGGTGTAGGGGTAATCCTCACGCCAGGTCTCCACAGCAATACCGTCGGGACCGATCAGATCCGGGTCTGAACCATGCTCATCTTCGTGGACGCGATACCCCTCAACGCGCAAGCGATCGATGTATCCGCGCAAATTTTCCTGATCGTCGAACTGCTCGTTCCGGCTAGCCATGCGTCCCCTCCCTTTTGCCCCAGGCTACTCATAGATCGGCACTACCGCTGGGAATAACGGTCTTACGCTCGTTATGTCGAAGTTTAGCGAGGAGACGCTAGCGTAGTTTCATGGGACATATCCTCATCACCGGCGGTGCAGGTTTTATCGGGTCAGCGCTAGTCCGGCACGTCCTAGAGCACACCCCTCACGACGTCGAAGTGCTTGATGCTTTCACCCCAGCCGCTAATCCTGCCTCACTTACTGACCTTGGCCCTCGGCTCACAATCACCTCGGGGACGGTTACCGACAGCGCGCTTGTCGATACCTGCCTATCTCGTGCTGACCTCGTTGTTCATCTCGCGGCAGAATCTCACGTTGATCTATCGCTGACTAACCCTGCCGCTTTCGTCATGACGAATGTGATAGGAACCGCGACTTTGCTCGAAGCCGTCCGGCGCCATGATGTACGTTTCCACCACGTATCTACCGACGAGGTCTATGGCGACCTGCCCCATAACGCCAGCCCCGTTGCTGCTGGTGCCGCATACCGGCCATCAAGCCCCTATAGCGCGACTAAGGCCAGCGCCGATCACCTTGTTCAGGCCTGGGTGCGTTCCTTCGGAGTCGCTGCGACGATCTCCATCTGCACCAATAACTACGGCCCGCGCCAACACGTCGAAAAGTTCATCCCGCGCCAAATCACCACTCTACTTGATGGTGGCCGCCCACAGCTCTACGGCGATGGCTCCCCCAGCCGCGATTGGCTCGCTGTCGACGATCATTGCAGCGCGATCTGGGCTATTGCCAACCACGGCCGCATTGGTACGGCTTACCACGTCAGTGCTGGCGATGAACGTAGCAACCGGGAGATCGCCGGTGATCTACTCGACCTATTCGGCCAGCCCCGCGACCAGATCGACTACGTCGCGGACCGGCCCGGCCATGACCAGCGCTATGCCCTAGACGCCACGATCCTTCGCGACGAACTGGGCTGGGCTCCCCGCATCGACTTCCCCACAGGACTTGCCCGCACCGTGGCCTGGTACCGCGACCATGAGTCCTGGTGGCGACCAACGAAAGCAGACGTCGAAGCCCGCTACGCCGCTCACGGCCAATAAATAGAGCAAAGGAGGGGCTCTTTTCAGAGCCCCTCCTTGCAATAACTACTTAGTGCTGGTGTCCAGCAGCCTCGTCAGTCTCTTCCTTCTTTTCCACCACGAGCGTTTCTGTGGTGAGCAAGAGCGAAGCGATGGAAGCCGCATTGGCCAGCGCCGAACGCGTCACCTTCACCGGGTCGATAACGCCAGCCTCAAGGAGGTTGATGTACTCGCCCGTCGCAGCGTTGTAGCCCGAGCCCGGCTCCATCTCCGCAACCTTCGAGGTCACGACGTAGCCTGGCACGCCACCATTTTCAGCAATCCAGCGCAACGGCTCAGCAACAGCCTTACGGATAAGCTCCGCGCCAGCCTTCTCGTCACCGACAAGACCCAGACCGTCCTTGAGCACGCGAGATGCGTGGATGAGTGCAGAGCCGCCACCAGCGACGATGCCCTCTTCGATAGCAGCGCGAGTAGCCGAGACCGCATCTTCGATACGGTGCTTGGTTTCCTTGAGCTCAACCTCCGTGGCAGCGCCCACCTTGATGACGCACACGCCACCAGCAAGCTTGGCGATCCGCTCCTGGAGCTTCTCGCGATCCCAATCGGAATCCGATGCCGCAGCTTCATTGCGGAGCTGAGCAACGCGTGCTTCCACGCCAGCCTTATCGCCCGCACCATCAATGATGGTCGTGGTGTCCTTGGTGACGACGACCTTAGCCGCACGACCCAGAACCTCAAGACCAACCTGATCGAGCTTCATGCCGAAGTCCGAGCTGACAACCTGGCCACCGGTCAAGATCGCCATGTCTTCGAGCATCGCCTTACGACGATCGCCGAAGGCCGGGGACTTAACCGCAACTGAGGTGAAGGTGCCACGAATCTTGTTCACCACAAGAGTCGAGAGCGCTTCGCCGTCAACGTCTTCAGCGATGATGACGAGCTGGCCCTTTGCCGCGATGACCTTTTCGAGCAGCGGAAGCAGCTCAGCCATCGAGGAAATCTTGCCCGAGTTGAGCAGGATGTAGGGGTTGTCCAGCACGGTCTCCATGCGGTCAGCATCGGTGACGAAGTAGGGGCTGAGGTAGCCCTTGTCGAACTGCATACCCTCGGTGAAGTCAAGCTCCGTACCGAACGTATTGGACTCATCGACAGTGATAACGCCGTCCTTGCCGACCTTGTCAAAAGCGTCAGCGATGAGCTTGCCGATCTCAGCATCACGAGACGAAATCGTTGCGACGTTGGCCATATCAGCCGTGGTCTCAATCGGCTTCGCAATGGAGCGGAGTTCAGTTGTGATGGCCTCGACGGCCTTATCAATACCGCGCTTGAGGCCCATCGGGTTAGCGCCAGCGGCTACCGAACGCAGCCCCTCGTGCACCATGGCCTGAGCCAAGACGGTAGCCGTCGTCGTGCCGTCACCAGCGACATCATTGGTCTTGGTGGCGACCTCCTTGGCCAACTGCGCGCCAAGGTTCTCGTACGGGTCTTCGAGCTCAACCTCACGGGCGACGGTCACACCGTCGTTGGTGATGGTCGGAGCGCCGTAGGCCTTATCGATCACGACGTAGCGGCCCTTGGGGCCGAGGGTGACCTTCACGGTGTTGGCAAGGATGTCAAC
>JBOFIQ010000382.1:0-1201 GCA_051650245.1 Propionibacteriaceae bacterium
TCCCCGAAGATGTTGTAGTTCGGCCCCTTCAACGTCACGATTGGCGCTTGAAACTTGGAATAGGCCGAGATGACTTGGTGAAAGATCCCCAAGTCATAGCCAGCGGTGAACATGTCATAGTGCCGCCGGATGGAAAACAGGCTGTACCACGCAAACATTGCCAAGGTGAGACCCCAGCGGTAGAACCGGCTGGCGGCAATACGTCGCGCTCGGTAACGCAGAAATGCAACCGGGCGATTCCGCAGTGAATGGGGCCTAGCCATACAGCACCATCCTGGGTTTAGCCACAGCGTGAAGCATTCGAGGTAGAACCGCATCGGCGGCCAGCGACACCGCTACGGTGTGCTGGCCGTCGAAAAGGTCAGGTGTGCTCGTCTGAGGTTGCGACGGCACGCCTCGAATTGCGTGAAGCACTAGGACTTCTTGCCCTGATTCTTTACTGCTTCGATGGCTGCTGCTGCCGCCGTCGGATCAAGGTAACGCCCGCCCTTGGTGACCGGGGTGAAATCGTCATTGAGTTCGTAGTACAACGGGATACCGGTCGGGATGTTCAGCCCAGCAATGTCACCATCGGAGATGCCATCGAGGTGCTTGACCAAGGCCCGTAGCGAGTTGCCGTGTGCGGTCACGAGAACCGTCTTACCTGCCTGCAGGTCAGGAACAATCGCTGATTCCCAGTAAGGCAGCATTCGCACAACAACGTCCTGGAGGCATTCGGTCAACGGACGCTCAGTCTCAGCCAAATCAGCGTAACGAGCATCGTTGTACTGCGAGAACTCGTTATCGACGTCGATCGGCGGCGGCGGAACGTCGTAGCTACGACGCCACTGCATGAACTGATCCTCGCCAAACTGCTCGCGGATCTCTGCCTTGTTGAGGCCCTGGAGCTTGCCATAGTGGCGCTCGTTGAGCCGCCAACTGCGCTTGACCGGAATCCAGTGACGGTCACAGCCATCAAGGGCGAGGTAGGCGGTGTGAATCGCGCGTCGCAGCAAAGAGGTATGCAGCACATCGGGGAGCAGGCCCTCAGCCTTGAGTAGCTCCGCGCCGCGCTTGGCCTCAGCCACGCCCTTGTCGTTGATATCGACGTCTACCCAGCCGGTGAACAGGTTCTTGGCATTCCATTCGCTCTCGCCGTGGCGAAGCAAGATCAGGTGGTAAGTCATGGGATGAAGTCTACTGAGGTTTACTGCCTCGCGGG
>JBOFIQ010000383.1:0-1235 GCA_051650245.1 Propionibacteriaceae bacterium
CGCGGTTTGATGACCAGATGGCGGTTGCGCTGGTGTGGCAGCACAAAGCCACCGGCCGCCTCGGCCAGGCAGGGCAAGATCATACTATCGGTCGTGTGGGTATTCAGTTCGATCAATTTAACTTACGGATCGATCAAAATTGCTAACTGGTTGTAAGTGCACAAAAATGATCAAATCGGGGCTCTGTTTCCGCGTAAGGGTTCCCGTGATGAGTTTCCTTGACCACTTTAGCAATCTCAGCGATCCACGCTCGCATATCAATCGCCGTCACGATCTGCTCGACATCGTGTTCTTGACCGTTTCCGCCGTGCTCTCGGGAGCCGAGGGATGGGTGGATATCAAGTCGTTTGGCGACGAGAAGCTGGCCTGGCTGCGGAAATTCCGGCGTTTCGAAAACGGCATACCGGTCGATGACACCATCGCGCGTGTTATCCGCGCACTGGAGCCGAGCAAGATGAGCGAGTGCTTCATGAGTTGGGTCAACGAGGTTCGCCAAGAGGCAGGGCATCAGTTCATCGCTATCGATGGCAAGACCTTCCGCCACAGTTCGCAGGCCGAACCCAACGACGCATTGCACGCGATTACCGTCTGGCTACGCGAGCAGGGCCTAGTGTTCTGCCAAACGAAATCGGAGGGAAAAAAGAACGAAATCAAGGCGGTTCAGTCCCTTATCGAGACCCTGGAATTGCGTAACGCCACCGTCACCCTGGATGCGATGCACTGCCAGAAAGCCACGGCTGCACTGTTGCGCAAGCGGGGAGCGAACTATGTGCTATGCGTGAAGAACAATCAGAAAGGGCTGCGGGAAGAGCTCCAGTGGTGGTTCGACGGTTTCGCCGGAAACTGGCCGGCCAACGTCAGTACGTTCGAGCAGACCGATGCAGGTCATGGCCGAATCGAGGTGCGTCGCTATGTTCAACTACCCATCACCGACGCCTTGACACGTGCCAAGGGGTGGCAAGACGCACGCAGTATTATCCGGGTCGAGCGCGAGCGTCACATGGGCAACAAAATCACGTCCGAGAGTGTCTACTACATATCTTCTCACGAGCCGAATGCCGTATTCATTGCCGAAGCGATCCGCTCCCACTGGGAAGTCGAGAACAAAGCCCATTGGGTGCTGGACGTTGTCTACAAAGAGGATGATAGCCGTATCCGCAGCGGCGATGGCGCCCAAAACGTGGGGCTGGTCCGCCGGTTGTGCATGAATCTCGCTCGTCTACACCCCAGCAAAA
>JBOFIQ010000384.1:0-2186 GCA_051650245.1 Propionibacteriaceae bacterium
GCTAGGTGTTCCGATTGTCGTAACACAACAAGATCTCGATCCTGACGTGTTGCGACATGAGCTTCTTGGCCATGTGAGCGTTCTTGTTGGCCATTCAGGAGTTGGCAAGTCCACTCTCGTGAATGCACTTGTTCCTGGGCTTGATCGTGCCGTGGGTAAGGTCAATGACGTTACTGGCCGAGGACGTCATACCTCGACCTCAGCGGTAGCCATTGAGCTTCCTGATGGTCAGAGTTGGGTTATCGATACCCCTGGCGTACGCAGCTTTGGGCTTTCGCATGTGACCCCTGATGGTGTTGTAGCGGCCTTCCCTGATCTTGCGGAGATTACTGACGACTGCCCCCGGGGCTGCCAGCACATCGCACAGGCTCTCGATTGTGCCCTCGATACTGCAGTGGCCGACGCCCAGCTCTCCCCTACTCGACTTGCCTCGTTCCGTCGTATCGTCGATGCCTTGGTCAAAGCCCGAGATCATCAATACGACTAAGCCAAACGCTGAACTCGGGTTTCATCCCATACTGGACATGCCGATTCATAGACCACGCCGTCGCTGCCAAAGATCAAGAATCGGTCCAGTCCTTTAGCGAACCATCGGTCATGAGTCACCGCTAGCACAGTTCCTTCAAACTGAGCTAGCGCTGCTTCCAGCGCTTCAGCACTGTCGAGATCGAGGTTATCGGTCGGTTCATCAAGCAAGAGCATCGTCACGCCGCTCAATTCCAACAGCAAAATCTGCACACGTGCTTGCTGCCCACCTGAGAGCGTTTCAAAACACTGATGGGCAGCACCCGCTAGTTCGTACCGGTCCAGAGCCCGAGCCGCCTGTTCATGGGCAAGTCCCTGCCGTAGGTCATCACCTCGATGAATGATCTCAAGCAATGTTTTGCCAATAAGTTCTGGATGTTCATGGGTCTGTGCAAATAATCCTGGCACTACGCGAGCTCCTAGCTTCGCGCTGCCCGTAAAAGCAACCGGAGTTAGTTGGTCAGCAGCAGCGATGCAATTGCTGCTGTCTGGCAATGACCCGCCGCACGCCAGTAACCGAAGAAAATGTGACTTTCCTGAACCATTACTGCCAAGAATCCCCACACGATCACCAAACCAGATCTCGGTAGAAAATGGCCGCATTAACCCCGTTAGCTCCAGCTCCTCGCAGACTAGCGAGCGCTTCCCCGTTCGTGCTCCAGAAAGTCTCATCGTGATCTCTTGGCGTAGCGGAATCGCTTGTGGCGGGCCAGCCTGCTCAAACTTATCGAGCCGCGTACAGGCTGCTTGATATTTCGAGGCCAAGGCATCGGAGTTAGCAGCAGCTTGACGAAGATCACGAACTAGGCGCTTAAGCTGGGCGTGTTTTTCATCCCAGCGCCTGCGCAATTCTTCAAACCGCTCAAACCGATCGCAGCGCGCTTGAGCAAAAGTGGTGAAGCTACCACCATGAACCCACAAAGAGTTCCCACTTGCACCCAACTCCAGCGCGGCAATGCTAGTCGCAGCTTCAGCTAATAGTTCGCGATCGTGCGATACCAGCAATACCGATTTCTTCGTTGCCAAAAGCTGCTGTTCTAGCCAACGCTTCCCGGGCACATCGAGATAGTTATCTGGCTCGTCAAGAAGTAAAACCTCATCGGGGCCTCGTAGCAGCAACTCCAAGGCAAGACGTTTCTGCTCACCGCCCGAAAGCGTGGCAACGTCGCGCCACCGGCATGTAGCAAAACTCTGCCCTAGTGCTTGCTGGCAACACACGTCAAAGAGGACTTCTTGGTCATAGCCACCAGCGTCGGCGTATTCTGCCAACGCACTGGCATAGCGCAGTTGCTGCGGCTCACTGTCATCGTCCATCAGTGCTAATTCACAACGGTCCAGTTCTCGTGCTGCCTGACGAATCCGGGGAGGCGATAGCTCAACCAGCAGATCATGGACAGTTGAATCGTCACGGATCGATCCAATAAATTGCCGCATGATGCCTAACCCACCAGAACGATTAATCGTGCCGCTATCTGGATCAAGATCGCCTGCAATAAGGCGTAGCAGAGTAGTTTTCCCGGCTCCATTAGCACCGACTAATGCCATGACACAGCCTTCAGCTACCCGGAAGGACACCTCATCGAGAAGCATGCGCCCATCAGGAAGAGCAAAGCTCACTGCCTCGATATCGATATGTCCCATAATCACCAGACTAGATGCCC
>JBOFIQ010000385.1:0-5527 GCA_051650245.1 Propionibacteriaceae bacterium
GTTGGGATTGCTGACCGACGAACCACAGGTGACATGGCTGTGGTCAAAGAAGTACTCCCCGGTGGCGACCGAGCCATCATTGATGGCAATTCTGGCGATGAACTCGTGGTACGTCTTGCCCCGGCATTAGTCCGCGAAGGAGTACGGGCGGGGGAGACACTTCTCGTTGATCGGCGTAGCCACATTGCGTGGGCTATCGTGCCGCGTGAAGAAGTATCGCAACTCGTCCTCGAAGAGATCCCCGACATTGATTACACCAAAATCGGTGGTCTGAGTGCTCAGATCGAGCAGGTCCGTGACGCTGTCGAACTTCCTTTCCTGCACCGCGACATTTTCCTTCGCTACGGTTTAGCTGCGCCGAAGGGAATCTTGCTCTACGGCCCGCCTGGAACTGGCAAGACCATGATCGCCAAAGCTGTCGCTGCCTCGTTGGCGCAGCGGGTCGCAGCCGAAACCCAGGGCACAGCGACGTCATTCTTCCTCAACGTCAAGGGGCCTGAGCTGCTCAACAAGTACGTCGGGGAAACAGAGCGCCAGATCCGAATTATCTTCCAACGTGCCCGTGAACGTGCAAACGAAGGCCATCCCGTCATCGTCTTCTTTGATGAGATGGATTCGCTATTCCGTACCCGGGGCACTGGGGTGAGTTCTGATGTTGAAAATACAATCGTGCCGCAGTTACTTGCCGAAATTGATGGGGTAGAGGGCCTAGAAAACGTCATCATTATTGGTGCTTCCAACCGTGAAGACATGATCGACCCAGCAATTTTGCGCCCAGGCCGTCTTGACGTCAAGATCAAGTTGGATCGCCCAGATGCTGCGGCTGCCCGAGAGATTTTCGCCAAATATCTCACCGTTGATACCCCATTGGCACCTGACGAAATCGAGCGCTGTCATGGGGATCGGCAGATGGTTGTCGCTGAACTCATTGATGATGTGGTGGAGTTCTCCTACGCAACACAGCCACGCACCGAGTTCCTTGAAGTGACGTACGTCTCTGGGGCTACGCAGGTGCTCTACTTCAAGGACTTCATGTCGGGGGCGATGATTGCCAATATCGTCAATCGAGCGAAGAAAGCCGCAATTAAACGCGAAATTGAAGGCCAGACTCCCGGTATTTCTCGGGAGCTATTGCGCCAAGCCAGTGTGTCTGAGTTCGCCGAAAATGAGGATCTTCCCAACACCGCTAACCCTGATGATTGGGCCCGGATTTCGGGCAAACGTGGCGAACGGATTACCTATATTCGGACGTTGATTGGCGCTTCTTCGCCCGCTTCTTCTCTCCACCAGTAAGGACGTAAAGCGCCCGCCACGACTGGAAAAAGACCAGCAATGTGATGGCCGTGACCAGGACGAAAGACCAGGCGACGCCTTGGTGCGCCAGCATCCGAATAAGGAGGCCGAGTACGACCGTGTCGCACCACACCAAAATGCCTTGCTGCATAACTTTGAGGCTACGCAGCACGGTGACGTGCATGCTCCAGGCAACGGTGAGCCCAATGAGGAAAGGCCAGGCCGTCGTCAGTACCTGTTCAGGGGCTGTTCCATGGTGGTGGGTAGCACGACCGATCGCGGCAAAGAGAATCACCAGCAGCGCATCGAATAGGTAAGAAGCGACTTTTAGCACGCAGACAGCGTACCTGGGTAGGCTCAGCTTTATGCTCTTTGGAACAGAACAGGAATATGGGATCCAACTGGTAGGGGTCGAACCAGCAGCGATGCCGCACCCAATGCACCTGTCGAATGCGGTCATTCGGGCTTATCGTGATGACACCGCCAATGTGGAAGTGGGTTTCGACTTTGATGCCGAAACCCCGCTCACAGATTCTTATGGTTTCCATGTTCCGTTGGCTGATGCCACCGAAGATCTCTTGACCAACGTCAATCCCATGGCGAACCGGATGCTGACCAATGGCGCGCGGTTCTACGTCGATCATGCCCATCCAGAGTTCAGCGGCCCCGAGGTTCGCCGTGTCCGTGATGCAGTGCTCTATGACCGGGCTGGCGATCTCATCATGCAGCGCAGTGTCGATAGCGTGGGGGATCGTTTCGGGGGCCCGTTGCGGCTCTATCGCAATAATACCGACGGCAAGGGACAGTCCTACGGTAGCCACGAGAACTACATTGTTCCCCGAACCGTGCCATTCGATGCCATCGTGGACCTGATGGCGACATTCCTCGTCAGCCGTATCGTCATCACTGGCGCTGGCCGGGTTGGCCTGGGACGCACGAGCGAAGCCCCTGGGTTCCAACTATCGCAGCGGGCAGATTTCTTCGAGCGGATTGTTGGTCTGGAAACGACGATGCGCCGTCCCATCGTCAATTCACGTGATGAACCCCATGCTGATCCACACCGCTACCGACGGCTCCATGTCATTGCAGGTGACGCCAACGTCGCGCAACTGGCAACGTATCTCAAGATTGGCAGCACCGCGTTGGTGCTGTGGGGCTTGGAACAGCTTCATGACCATGGTGGTTTTCTCCCCACCTGGCGTATTGCTGATCCAGTCGCTGCATGTAGCGCTATCAGCCACGACGCGACGCTGCATACGACAGTTGCTTTAGTTGATGGACGTCACGTCCGGGCACTTGATCTACAGGAAGCCTTTGCCCAGGAAATCGCCCGACTTCTCGACCTTCACGGTGACCCGCTCGACGGCGAAGGCGTCGATATTGTTGAGGGCTGGCTCGATACCCTCGAAGCACTACGTCGTGGCCCCTTCGAGGTCGCTGATCGCTTGGACTGGGTTGCGAAATTACGTCTCTTGGAGAGTTTCAAGGAGAAAGAAAAACTCGACTGGGATGCGCCACGGTTAGCCGCTATTGACCTGCAATATAGCGAGATTGACCCAGCACGTTCGCTTTCGCTGGCACTGGAACGGCGGGGACAATTAGCGACGTTGATTGAACCAGCTTTGCTGGAGCAGGCGATGACGACCCCACCACGCGATACTCGAGCCTATTTACGTGGTGAGTTATTGCGCCAGCATGGGCAGCGGCTTTGGTCTATTGGCTGGGATGATGCGATTTTGGGCAATCCCGGTCACCGTCGCACGCTCAATCTGGGCAATCCTTATGGCATGTCTGCTGGTGAAGTTGAGTCGATCCTGCGTGGGCTCTACGACAAGGCCTAGCGCGAAGACAGGGCTGTGGGGAAAAACTCGCTAATCTTGAGCTATGGCATGGCGTAAGCAGATCGACAAGCAGACCCACACTCAGCAAACCGAACAGGCCCAGACCTGGCAGACTCAGCAGACAACTGACCTTGACGACATCTTGGATGAGATCAATGCAGTGCTGGAAGTCAATGCCGAAGAATTCGTCAAGGGCTTTGTGCAAAAGGGCGGCCAGTGAGCAATCACGCAGGGATTCCGGCAGATTTCCTCTCGGCATCGACAACCTCATTTGCGCAGTTATTGTCGCAGCTTCAGCCAGAGTCGTTACCGGTAGTGACCTCTGGGGGAGATCTTGCCCCACACGGCACCACGATTGTCGCGGTGCGGTCATGCGACGGTGTTGTGATGGCCGGAGATCGGCGCGCCACGATGGGCAATCTCGTGGCTGCACGAGCAATCCGTAAGGTCTTTGCCGCCGATGATTTTTCCATCGTCGGGATTGCTGGCACTGCCGGTTTAGCGACGGAACTGGTCAAGCTATTTCAGGTAGAACTTGAACATTACGAAAAGCTCGAAGGCACGGCCTTATCGCTCAACGGTAAGGCGAATCGTCTTGCCGGTTTGTTGCGGGCCAATCTCGGTTTAGCGCTCCAAGGCCTAGGCGTGTTGCCGCTCTTTGCCGGGTGGGACCAGCGTAGCCAGAGTGGTCGAATCTTCTCCTTCGACGCGACTGGCGGATGTTACGAAGAAACTGATTTCTATGCCATCGGTTCTGGCTCGCACTTTGCTCGTGGTTCGCTCAAAAAGTTGTACCGTGACCAATTGACGCAAGAACAGGCCGCAACTGTAGCCATTCAGGCGCTCATTGACGCTGCCGACGATGACACCGCTACTGCTGGACTCGACCAAGCCCGGGGTATTTATCCCACCATCATGACCGCGACCGCTACCGGTGCGCTAGCACTCGATGATGCTGCACTTGCTGCACTGGTTGAGCCAATCGCTGCGGCCCGGGCGGCGCGTCCCGATGGCCCTAACTCACCGCTGCTGTAAGGACCATCATGACTATGCCGTTGTATGTTTCGCCCGAGCAGGCGATGAAAGATCGTGCTGATTTTGCTCGTCATGGGATTGCGCGTGGACGTTCGGTGGCGGTGCTTCGCTATGGCGATGGCATCGTCTTCGTTGCGGAGAACCATTCCGCGACGTTGCATAAGATCAGTGAGATTTATGACCGAATCGGCTTCGCTGGTGTTGGGCGCTATAACGAATTCGAGAGCCTGCGGGTCGCTGGTATTCGCCATGCTGATATGCGCGGTTATGCCTATGACCGTAGCGATGTCAGCGCTCGCGGACTGGCCCATGCCTACGCTCAGTTACTGGGTGGGAGCTTCAGTTCTGGTACCGATAAACCCTTCGAAATTGAATTGATCGTGGCCGAACTTGGCACTGAGCCAACAGCGGATGCGCTCTATCGGATCAGTTTCGACGGTTCGCTCATCGATGAGCCAGGCTATGCCGCGATGGGTGGGCGAGCTGACGATGTTGCGGCTGCACTGGCTGCGACCTTTGACCCCACCGCGACATGCGCTACCGCGCTACAGCACACGGTGGCAGCGTTATCGGGGGAGAATGAGCCACTCACATCTGCCACGTTAGAAGTTGCTGTTCTTGATCGTACGAGTCAGCGCCCTCGCTGTTTCCGTCGGATCGATCGCGCAACGGTCGCTGAGATTTTGGGTGAAAGGTAGATGGCTATGACAGCGAAACCGCTGGTGATCGCAATCGATGGGCCCAGTGGGTCAGGTAAGTCGTCGACGGCGCGTGGGGCAGCCCAACGTCTTGGACTGGAATATCTCGATACCGGTGCGATGTACCGTGCTGCAACGATCGTCTATCGCGAGTTGGGGCTTCGCCCAGATCAACCTGAGGAAACCGCAGCGGCAATTCGGGACCAGGACTTTCATTTCCCCACTGATGTTTCCCACCAGCGTATTACGTTATCGGGGCGCGACATTACTGAGGAGATTCGCAGCCCTGAGGTATCCGCAACGGTTAGCCAAGTCGCCACAATGGTTCCCGTGCGTCAGTTGTTGCAGCAACGACAACGCGAACTTATTGCATCGGCTGGCACGGGCATCGTCATTGAAGGCCGTGACATGACCACAGTCGTTGCCCCCGATGCGGATCTGCGGATCTTGCTCGTCGCTGATCCAGTAGCACGAATGCAGCGACGTGAAGATCAGCTCCACGGTGCGCTCACCAAGGACCAATTAGAGGACCAGATTTTGCGACGTGACCGCGACGATTCTACGGTGGCGAATTTCACGAAACCGGCTGATGGCGTCACGCTCATTGACTCGACGTATATGAATCTTGAGGATGTCATCACGACGATTTGTGGGCTCGTT
>JBOFIQ010000386.1:0-1079 GCA_051650245.1 Propionibacteriaceae bacterium
CCGCGCCGTAGAACGCATTGGGGGCGCGGAGGCATGAGAGAAGACGAGGTCACAGATGACCGCGAAGAAGATGGAACAGTGAACCAGGACGAGGAGCAATCGCCTGCTCTCGATGTTCCTCCCAAGAATGGCCACGCGGTCGATTTGGTGCTGGATGATCTGGATATGGAAGGCGATGAGGGCTCGCGGATGATGTTGAAAGAGATGCAAGAAGCGATCGACGACGAGTCCCACCCTCAGCACGAGGAAGCGCTTCGACAGAGCAAGAAGCTGGCTGACTCGATGATGCCCGCGCTGGAATCACTCCGAAAGCAGATGAGCTCTCAGTTCGACATGAGCAGCGCGTTGAAAAGAATCAAGTTGTCGACGACGCAGAGTCTTGGCATCACGGGTCTGAGCGAGACTGTCATGAAGGGCATCGGGTCCGCGAACCCGAAGGACGCACTTCCGAAGATGGATCGGGGATCAACCCTTTCAAAGTCCGCCTACACACCGACGGTCATCGATTCTGGCTACGTCCAGGATCTTGGGGAGATTACCGACAGCATCGCAGAAGCTGCCCTCGAACGCGAAGAACGTGCTGAGCGCCAGGTCGAGATGGCCGCCGCTCAGCTGGACACGCTACAAGCGATGGCTGCTAACTTGCAGCAGCTCAATCAACAGATGGAGAGCGTGGACCAGCGGCTCAGCCAGAGCAACAAGAGCGATGGGAGGTCATTTGGATGGACGATCATGGTCGGAGCGCTCACCTTGGTTGCCACGATCATCGGCATCGTCGTGACTGTGATTCTGAGCCGGTCATGACCGAGACAGAGAACACTGGCATCGGTCAGGGAGTGTGAGTTTATGAGGACCAAGCCGGACTACAACGACAACCAGTTGGCCGTCGCCTACTACCGGTACTCGTCCGCCTCCCAGAACGAGGCATCCATCGAGCAGCAGCGCCAGCTGGCCCATCGTTGGGCCGCCGCCGCGGGACTGACCTTCGTGCGTGAGTACGAGGATGCGGCCAAGACCGGCACGAATACCAACCGGCCGGGCTTCCAGCAGATGATGCGCGAGATCACCGAGGTCAAGCC
>JBOFIQ010000387.1:0-1216 GCA_051650245.1 Propionibacteriaceae bacterium
AGCCGTGGCCACAGTGCGGATGAGATCGTCTTCATCAACCATCTTGTTGATGACTTTGCGCATACGCTCGGTGCCGCCTTCAGGGGCGAAGGTCAAGCCTGAGCGACGTCCATTACGCGACAGTTCGTTGGCCAGGTCAATGTTGAAAGCGTCGACGCGCGTTGAGGGCAAGGAGAGCGAAACCTGCTGGCCTTCGTAGCGGTCTCCCAACTGCTTAGTCAGGTCAGTAATCTCGGTATGGTCAGCCGACGAGAGCGACAGCAACCCCACCTCTTCGAGGCCGGTATTGCGCAGGCCATCTTCGATCATGGCGCCAATAGTGTCAATTGAGCGTTCGCGTACTGGTCGGGTAATCATGCCTGCTTGGCAAAAGCGACACCCACGAGTACACCCACGGAAAATCTCGACCGAATAGCGCTCGTGGACTGTCTCTGCCAGCGGAACCAAAGGAGCCTTCGGGTATTGCCACTCGTCGAGATCCATCACCGTGTGTTTGGTGATTTCACGAGGCACTCCTAGACGGTTGGGGACGACCTTCTCGATCCTGCCATCGGGGCGATAGCTGACGTCGTAGAAGCGCGGTACGTAGAACTCGCCGGTACGCGCAAAGCGAAGCAATACCTCATCGCGACCACCTGGGCAGCCTTCGCTCTTCCAATCCCGCATCAGTGTGGAGAGTTTGAGGACGGCTTCTTCTCCATCGCCCAAGACGACGACATCAACAAAATCTGCCACGGGCTCTGGATTAAACATGGAATGTCCACCTGCAACGATGATGGGATCATCGTCGGTGCGCTCAACGCTATGAATCGGGACGCCGGACAGATCAAGCATCTGAAGCAGGTTGGTGTAGCACAGCTCAGTGGAGAAAGCGAAGCCCCACAAGTCGAATGCCCTCGTGGGTAAGTGGTTCTCAAGCGTGAACTGGCTGATCTGATGTTGGCGCATGAGGGCCACGAGATCTGGCCAGATTGCACAGCTACGCTCAGCCAAAATCCAATCGCGTTCATTGAGCACTTCGTACAAGATTGCGATGCCTTGGTTGGGCTGACCTACCTCATAGGCATCTGGATAGCTCAGGCACCAGCGCACCTGCGCAGCATCCCACTCCTTGCGCTGGCTATTGTGCTCACCGCCGACGTACTGAATCGGCTTAGCAACCTGGGCCAGCAAGGGTTCCAACTGCCCAAATAGCGTTGCGGGAGCGGTCATGCAC
>JBOFIQ010000388.1:0-1311 GCA_051650245.1 Propionibacteriaceae bacterium
ATTGGTGTGATCCACGATGTCTTCACACACCACAAGACGATTCAGTTCCAGTAATTGCGCTGGGGTCCAGCGCGTCTGGCGCGCAAATGAACCCAACGCCCCACGATGGATGTGGAAGCCCGTGACCTCTTCCGCGAGCGCCTCAGTCACAACGTAGACCGGAAGTTCTGGGTACTGAGCCAAGAGGTCGCTGAGCGAGTCTAGCCATCGTTGCGCCAACAGCAGTGATCGTGGACGTAGCCCCACTGCTAATGCCCGGCGAATGACCTTCTCGCCCTCGGCGATGAAAATCCCCTCGTCTTCTTCAATCGAGGAACGCAGGGTCGTATCGCGCAACGAGACATAATCACGCAGTCGATCATCGCGGGAATCAGTCAAGGTGATGAGCTGTGGCATAGCAGTGAAACTACCGCACGATTAAACTGCAGGTAATGTCTGTCTTATCGCGCTTACGCCTCGACCCCTTCATGCTGGCCATCATCACCGCTGCCAGCCTGGGCACGTTACTGCCAGTTCATGGAGTCGGGATTGACGTACTCTCTGGCATCACCACAGCTGCTATCGCGCTGCTGTTTTTCCTTTATGGTGCTCGATTACACCCCCAGGAAGCGCTTGCTGGTGTGAAAAATTGGCGCTTACACCTCACGATTTTGAGCTTCACTTACCTCGTCTTCCCGCTACTTGGCGTCGCGCTACGGTTCTTTGCACCACAACTACTCCAGTCAGGGTTAGTCATTGGGCTGGTCTATCTCACGTTGTGCCCGTCCACGGTGCAAAGCTCTATCGCCTTCACCTCAATCGCACGTGGCAATGTTGCCGGCGCCATCGTCAGCGCTAGTGCGTCAAACTTGCTTGGCGTACTCCTGACCCCGCTCCTCGTAATGACAGTGCTTGGCACGACTGGCGGAGTTCAGGTCACGGGTAGTGCCGTCTGGGATCTGGTGTTACAGATTCTCGTACCGTTCATTATTGGTCAGCTTTCGCGACGCTGGACTGCTGCTTGGGTCACGCGCAATAAGTCCTGGCTCAAATACGTCGATCAATTCTCAATCGTGCTCGTGGTCTACTCCGCTTTCAGCGCTGGTATGCGTCAGCACATCTGGAGTAGCGTCAGTTGGCGCGACATCTCTCTTGTCTTAGTGATCTGTCTGGCCATGTTGGCATTCATGCTCCGGTTCACCCGATGGGCAGCACAGCGGTTGGGCTTCTCCCGCGAAGACATCATTGCCATTCAGTTCTGTGGCACGAAAAAGTCACTCGCAACCGGGTTACCGATGGCGACGGTGCTCTTCGCGACGTTACCCGTGGGGT
>JBOFIQ010000389.1:0-3033 GCA_051650245.1 Propionibacteriaceae bacterium
GTGAACTCATCGCGATGACAGTGCCGGAATCGTTCACTCCCACACAGGACTAACCCTGTGATTGATGTGCTAGATGGAACAGAGATCGTCGTTGATGTCGGCTCGGTCGCGCATGGTGGTCATTGCGTTGCCCGAGCCGATGGTCGGGTGATCTTTGTTCGTCATGCACTTCCGGGAGAGACCGTGCGGGTGCGTATCACTGACACCAGTAAAGATCGATTCTGGTTAGGCGATGCAGTCGAAATCCTTGAACCAAGCCAAGATCGGGTAGAGCCACGGTGCACCGTGGCAGGACCTGGCGGCTGCGGCGGCTGTGATTGGCAACATGCCACGCAACCAGCCCAACGCGAACTCAAGCGGGCCGTCATCGCTGAGCAACTTGCTCGATTAGCTAAGTACACCTGGTCAGGTGAGGTTGAGAACATCGAACAACACTGGAATTGGCGTACCCGAATGAACTACGTGCGGTTACCCCAAGGCCGCCTCGGGTTACGCAAACATGATTCTCGTGAGGTTGTGCCGGTTCCAGCGCAAGGCTGCGCTATCGCTGCTCCCTTTCCTGTAGAACCTGCTGCAGAGATCATCACTGAGGTAGCCGCTGGTCGAGATTACGATGTCTGGGCTGACGGTTTTTGGCAGGTTCACCCCAAGGCTGCTGACACTCTGGTCGACGCGGTCCTTGCCGGTCTTGCCCCCCGCGTGGGTGAGTCCATGTGGGATCTCTTTTGCGGAGTGGGCTTATTCGCTGGTGCCTTTATCGACGCTGGTTGTGCGGTGCGCGGTGTTGAAGGCAATAAGCAGGCGGTGCGCTTGGCCCAACGCAATGTGGCAGAAGCGACGTTCGCTGCTGGCGATGTGGCGACAGTGCTATCGCGGTGGGATGGCAACCCCGATCTCGTGGTTCTTGATCCGCCGCGTGCAGGTGCAGGGAGAAAGCTCATGACTGACGTCTGCGGGCGCACCTATCGCGCCATCGCTTACGTTGCGTGTGACCCAGCAAGTCTTGGGCGTGATTTAGGCGTGGCCCAAGAACTGGGATGGCAGGTTGATTCGGTGCGTGCTTTCGATCTTTTCCCGCAAACTCACCACGTCGAATGTGTGGCGGTCCTCACCCGGCTGTCAGGCGATTTTGGCTCTTGAGTAAAGTGCGTGTCCGTAACGCACCTCAAACAATGGAGTTAGTGGCATGAGCGTGAATAGCTTTGAGTCAAGGAGCACCCTCGTCGTGGGGGAGAAATCCTATGACTATTTCGATATCAATAAGGTAGACGGTTCTGCTGATCTTCCGTTTAGCCTCAAGGTTCTGTTGGAGAACCTGCTGCGCACGGAAGATGGCGCCAATATCACCGCTGAGGATATTCGTACCCTCGGACAGTGGGACCCGACGGCCGAGCCCAGCAAGGAAATCCAGTTCACGCCAGCGCGCGTGATCATGCAGGATCTCACCGGCGTTCCGTGCATCGTGGATCTTGCCACGATGCGTAACGCCATGGAGCAGTTGGGTCAAGACCCCGGCAAGATTAACCCACTCTCGCCAGCGGAAATGGTCATCGATCACTCAGTCATCGCCGACTGCTTTGGTCATGAGGAGGCCTTCCGGCAGAACGTGGAACTGGAATTTGAGCGCAATGCTGAGCGCTACAAGTTCCTTCGCTGGGGCCAGGACGCGATCAATAACTTCAAGATCGTTCCTCCGGATCAGGGCATCGTGCACCAGATCAACATTGAGCGGCTCGCTCGCGTTGTCTTCGACAAAGAGGTCGATGGCACGCATGTTGCGTACTGCGATACCTGTGTTGGTACTGACTCGCACACGACGATGGTCAATGGTCTAGGCGTCGTTGGTTGGGGCGTGGGTGGCATTGAGGCTGAGGCCGCCATGTTGGGCCAGCCCATTTCTATGCTCATTCCGCGCGTGGTGGGCTTCAAGCTCACCGGCAAGCTCCCCGAGGGCTGCACCGCAACGGACCTGGTTCTGACCATCACTGAGCTGCTTCGTCAGCATAAGGTCGTCGGCAAGTTCGTTGAGTTCTATGGCGAAGGTGTTTCGGAACTGCCGCTGGCAAACCGCGCCACCATCGGCAATATGTCGCCCGAATATGGTTCGACGATCGCGGTGTTCCCCATTGATGAGCGCACCACGGAGTACCTACGTTTGACCGGCCGCGACGAAGAGCAGGTTGCTCTGGTGGAGGCCTACGCCAAGGCACAGGGCTTGTGGCTCGATCCTGCCGCGGAACCGCGGTTCTCGGAGAAGCTGGAACTGGATCTGGGGACAGTGATCCCCTCGATCGCTGGCCCGAAGCGCCCCCAGGACCGGATCAAGCTCAGCGAATCCAAGACGGCATTCGCACGCGATGTCCACAGCTACACCGACGACCCGACCAAGAAGGTTCCGGTCACGCTTGCTGACGGCACCTCATTTGAGTTCGGTCACGGCATGCTCGGCGTTGCCGCCATCACCTCGTGCACCAATACGTCTAACCCATCAGTCATGTTGGGTGCTGGCCTGGTAGCGAAGAAGGCTGCTGATCTTGGCCTTACTCGCAAGCCATGGGTCAAGACCACCTTGGGTCCTGGCTCGAAGGTTGCGACTGAGTACCTGGCTAAGGCTGGCCTACTGAGTTCGCTCGAAGCCATCGACTTCGATGTCGTTGGTTATGGCTGCACCATCTGCATCGGTAACACCGGGCCTTTGGTTCCTGAGGTATCGCAGGCGATTAACGAGCACAACCTCACTGCGACGGCTGTGCTTTCGGGCAACCGTAACTTCGAGGGTCGTATCAGCCCCGATGTGAAGATGAACTACCTTGCCAGCCCAATGTTGGTCATCGTCTACGCGCTCGCGGGCACCATGGACATTGATCTCTACAACGAGCCGATTGGCCAGGGCAAGGACGGCCAAGACGTCTACATGCGCGATATTTGGCCGACGCAGGCTGAAATCGACGAGTACGAAGCCCGTACGGTGACCTCGGACCTGTTCAAGAAGGTCTACATCGACGTCTTCGCTGGTGGCACTGAATGGCAGCA
>JBOFIQ010000390.1:0-1201 GCA_051650245.1 Propionibacteriaceae bacterium
GAGCAAGGTTCCAGCACGCAACTCATGGGCGGCAGGTTTCCCAACCACGTCAGCCAAGGCGCTCGCGGGAACGACATCGATCCCAGAAATGCTGGGTAAAGACACGATGCTGAGATCTGCCGAACTCACAACCTGTCCAGGTTCTACTGCTCTGGCTACGCGAAGTATCTGGTGGGAATGGCTCAGCGATGAGTACAGCGCAGTGGAACCAAGGGCACCCAGGCAGATTGCGAGGACGCCAATGATGAGCAGCACCGGGCGTCGACGAGCCTTCGTAGGTGGGCGTAACGGCGGTGTGAGAGCAGCCGAACGCGTTGGGGTGGAGCGTAAAGCCATGAGTAAAAGTCCTGGGGTAGGAGAACATTTGTCCGGACGCTATTCCCGTTTTTCCTGTCAATAAAAGGGGTTATCCACAGATTTTGATAACGATTTGGTAACGACGTAGGGGATTGACTGCTGTTGGAAACGTCAGTCTGGGGCAACTGCAGAATTGCAGAATCAGGTACGGAATCATTGCAAAATCGGGTATAAAATCGTTGCAGAACCGGGTACGGCAAACGCATGGACTATCGCTCAAGGGCTGTAGATGGGGTATTAGTAGAGCTACTTTCGGTCATGGGAGCGGTTCTCATCGAGGGCCCACGCGCCTGTGGCAAATCGTCGGCAGCATTGCAACAAGCGCAGAGTTCTATCCGTCTCGATCAGTCACCGGAGTTGATCCAGCTAGCTGAACTAGATCCGCATGCCTTACTCCAAGGCGAAATACCACGACTTATCGACGAATGGCAGCTAGCGCCAAGCCTATGGAACTCAATTCGGCATGAGATTGATGATCGTCAAGCGCGTGGTGGTTGGCCTGGCCTATTAGAGGCATCGACGCGCCAAGCCGTCATATTCAATCGGTCTTACTGTGACGATCTATGTAATACCGAGATTCCAGCAGCTCTAGGTGTGCGGCATGACTCGTCACGGCTACGTCGTCTGCTGGAATCAATCTCACGAAATATCTCAGGTGAAGCAACAATGCAGAGCCTGGCACACGACGTGGCGGGTTCAGGAAGCGCCGTGGATCCTAAACAATTGCGACATATCTTGACGCACTGAGGCAGGTTTTTGGGCTTGATGATCTTCCAGCTTGGAGCGTAGCGCTGCGGTCATGATCACGCCTGCGTACCGCAGCCAAATATCATCTCGCTGACCC
>JBOFIQ010000391.1:0-2102 GCA_051650245.1 Propionibacteriaceae bacterium
GACTAGTCCAACAGGTCAAGGATTTCCAGTGACTGCCGTCGGCGATCCCTTCCAAGCGATCTATGGCTGGCGTGGGGCTGCTGCATCAAACATCATTAGCTTTCCACTAGATTTCACCACGATCGATAATGATCCTGCACCGACCTATTCCTTGGTGGTTAATCGTCGTTCAGGGCCAGTGATTTTAGCTGCTGCGAATCAACTAGTTGAACCGGTACGGCAACGAAATGAAGTCTTAGCAGATGCTGCTGTTGAGCTGGTTGCTGCACCAGATAAAGCCCCTGGGGATATCTCAGTAGGCCAATTTCTCACCGTCGTTGATGAGGTTTCGTGGATCGCTGACGATATTGTTTCCCGCCATTATCAAGGAGCCCGTGCGGGGGGAGTGGATCGTTGGGGAGATATCGCAGTGCTACTGAGAACGAACGCTGACATCACTGCACTATTTGCTGCGCTAAGCCAACGAGAAGTTCCTGTAGAGATCGTGGGGTTGGGTGGTCTGCTGGAGTTAGCCCCCATCGCAGATATCGTCGCAACGCTGAGGCTGCTACATGATCCTAGCGATAATCCCGCTGCGCTCCGGTTACTTACCGGACCACGCTGGCGTATCGGGCGTCATGATCTCCAACTCCTAGGGAAACGAGCCCGGACATTGGCTCGGCAGTATCGAAAAACAGATACGTCAGAAGCTGAACACGCCATTTCAGTGGTAGACCGTGCTGACACGGTTGCGCTTATTGACGCCATCATTGACCCCGGTGAGACCGCCCTCTCTTCTGCAGCGCGACAACGTTGTCGAGCTTTTGCCGATGAATTACACCAGCTACGTCCCTACCCAGGAGAATCTCCGCTTGATCTAGTGCGCCGGATCGTCACCGTAACGGGGATGGACATTGAATTGGTGGCCACTACTCGTCATGAGCAGCACTGCTATACCGATCAGCTCGCCACATTCTATGCTGCTGTTGGTCAGTTCGTTGATGCGGAAACAGATATCTCTCTGGCCGCATTCCTGGCCTATCTTGAGGCAGAAGCTCAGGTGGGTGTTGGGCTAGAACAAGTAGTACGAAATGATCCTAATTCGGTCAAGCTGCTGACCGCACATAAAGCTAAAGGCTTGGAATGGGATGTGGTCTACCTACCTAGTCTGGTGAAAAAGAAGTTCCCCGGCGAGACAGTCACGGATAACTGGGTTACTGCAAGCCATGTTTTACCTGCACGGTTGCGAGGGGACGCTCATGCTGTGCCGCAACTGCGTGATGGCAGCAAACCAGCCCTTGACGAGTACGCCGATAAGCTCAAAGAGGAGCTGCGTGACAGCGAAGACAGGCTGGGATATGTCGCATGTACTCGTGCTCGGCAACATCTCATCGGAACGTGCCATTGGTGGTCAGCAAGTGGATCTCGTCTGCGTAAGCCATCAGATTATTTCCTCACGGTGCAGGAGGCTGGAGCTACTGTCGTTGCTGCCGTAGAGGAACCGGCAGCGACAGAGAGCAATCCGTTAGCGGAACTCCACACGCCAGTATCATGGCCTGCAGGAGCAGATCCTGACGAGATTTCGCTGCGGCGTGAGGGCGCAGCGCTTGTGAGTTCGGCGATCACCGCTGGTGTTGCTTCACCGATCGTCACGGAAACGCTCGATGCTGCTGAGCTTCTTGCCCGGTGGGATCGCGATATTGCTGCTTTAGTTGAAGAAGCTCAGCAGGCTCGTGCAGTAGAACGTCCGGTAGTGCTTCCCGATAATCTCACCGCCACCCAAGTGATGTTTGCCCACCGAGATCCACAACGGTTCGCTGCTCATCTTGTGAGGCCGATGCCACGTCCGCCAGCAGGGGCCGCCGTGCTGGGAACACGGTTCCATAGTTGGGTTGAACAGCGCTTTAACCAGTCTGCATTATTCGATCTTGAGGATATTCTCGACGACGAAGAGTGTGCAGTGCGCGATGAGGCAGATTTCCGTGAACTATGTGAACGATTTGCTGCCGGGCAGTTCGGCGAGCGAATGCCGCTGGAGATTGAATTTCCCTTCACCGTAACGCTTCAGACCATGACTGATCCACTGCAGATCCGTGGGCGGATTGATGCGATATATGAGCAGC
>JBOFIQ010000392.1:0-7522 GCA_051650245.1 Propionibacteriaceae bacterium
GGTGAGCCAGCGCTGCTTATCTATTTCGGGGGCTAATGAGGCACGGATGCTGCTGCGAGCTAGCCCCGCGAGCTCGATGTCGCTGAAACCTAACGTGCGCGCCAACTCAGATTGGTCGGTAAGTCGAGCCTGGAATAGCAGAGGATCATCAGCTCCCAGCGCTACTATCGCACCGGCATCGACGAGCGCGCGTAGAGGGATCTGCTCTGGGGCAGAGAATAAACCCAGATGCAGATTCGACATGGGGCATAGTTCAAAGGCAATCTCACGAGCGACGATGCGCTCGAGTACCCGGGGGTCTTCCACAGCCCGGACTCCATGTCCAAGGCGGGTTGGGTGGAGCGTATCGAGAACTTGGGTGATGTGTTCGGGGCCACGTAATTCGCCAGCATGAGGTACGCCAGCAAGACCCGCTTTATCAGCGATGCGGAATGCAACCTCCCAGTCGGGGGTATGGCCTTCTTGCTCGTCATTGTTGAGGCCAAAACCGATAACCTCGCCAGGGCCAGCCCCAGCATATTTAGCGGCCAAGCGCGCGAGCGTGCGGGCATCAAAGGGATTCTTGAGGCGGCTAGCTGCGACGATGATGCCGATACTCAATCCAGTAGTGTGCGCTTGGGTTCGAGCCTCATCACAGATAATCTCCAGCGCCTGGATCAGTCCTCCAACGCTGGGCGCGTAGGAGGTCGGATCCACCTGGATCTCCATACGTCGAGAGCCATCAGTGAGGTCATTGCGAGCTGCTACCTGTACGACGGTGCGCAAAGCGGCTTCGCCAACAACCGCGCGCCGTGCAACGTCATAACTGCGTTGGAATCGAAACCAGCCACGTTTGGTACGTGCTTCCGCATGAAAAGCCTCAGCATCAATGAGCGCATCAGGAAGAACAAGATGTTGCTTATCGGCAAGTTCGATCAAGGTGGGGACATCAAGAGAACCAGTGAAATGGAGATGGAGATGAGCTTTCGGTAGCAGCCGAAGGTCGCGCTGTTTCGTCGTCATGTGCTCTTCTCTCTCCTAGCATTCCAAGCCTAACTGTGACCATAGCGAACTGAGAGTGGTTCGAAGTTTCTGCAGTAATCGTGTTTGATGGTGGAGTGGCTCAATCAACATCGGTGCATATCGGCGTATCTTCTCCGAACTTTGTGCGGTTTTGGTCTGGGCAAACGGTTGCTACTTTCGGGATGCGACTAGGCACGATTGCATTGCCAGTAGTGGCGGTACAACTCTTGTCGGCATCTGAGAAACAGGTGGGCTATCTGGGGGCTTTTGCCTCCGTCGCATTCTTGCTTGTAGGGCTCCCGGCCGGTGCCTGGGTTGACCGCTGGCTTAAACGCCCCACCATGATGATCGCCAATCTGGTGCGGGGCTTGGCTGCCATGCTCATCCCGGTACTTTATCTACTCGATCAGTTACAGATCTGGCATCTTTATCTGGTGGCCGCCATCATCGGTTTTGCCACCGTATTTTTCGACGTCGCGTACCAGTCTTATCTGCCTATCTTGGTTCCACTCGAGCAGATCGGGACAGCTAACTCGCGGATGGAAGCAACCGCCCAACTGGCGATGACGGCAGGGCCAGCGTTGGGCGGACTACTACTGAAGGTGGTATCTGCACCGTTGCTGCTCTTAGGAACCGGGCTCGGCTATCTGTTCTCGTTCGTCGCAACCTGGAAAACTGTCGATAACGAGCACCAACAGCGAGTCCCCGATACTGGTCAGGGTCTCTGGCGCGACGTCAAACAAGGCTTGGCTTTTAGCGTGCACAATCCGGTGGTGAGCCGCATCATCTGGGGCAATGCGATTTCGGCAACTGGAAGTACCATGGTGTTCACTCTCCTGCCGGTGCTGGTCTTGCGTACCTTGGGTATGGACGGGTTTACCTATGGGCTGATTATGACGGCGGGCGCGGTAGGCGGGGTTGTCGGTGCGATGCTGACGAGTCGGTTATTGCGCAGATTTTCTGAAGGTTCGTTGATCCCCTGGGCACTATTCATCACGACGGCTGCTACCGTCATCTTGCCAGCAGCAGCTTACGTGCATGGGCGCCTCTGGCAAGCCGGATTACTCATGGTGGGTATGGCCATCATGAACCTGTTTTCGCTCATCTACAACATTGCCCAGGTATCACTGCGGCAGCGGCTGTGTCCCCGTGAATTACTTGGTCGCATGAATGCGTCAATCCGTTGGATCGTGTGGGGGCTATGGCCGCTGCCCTCCTTGGCTGCGGGGTGGCTCGGCGAACATTGGGGGCTATTGCCTACGCTCTGGCTTGGCGCCGGGTCATCTGTGTTGGCAGTATTTTCGCAGTTGCGCATGGGGTATGCGATCAGCAGCGTGGAACGTAGCGCGCCCGAGCACTAGAGCTGGCTGACCGCGCTACTGATAATCGTGTGGGCGACGCTGTCTTTGCTGCCCTGGTCGCGGCCCCAAACGCCGGTGCCATCAAGGATGACAACGTCAGTATCGGGGGCCTGGAAGATCGCACCGCCACTGACATTGTTGGCAACTAAGACGTCACAGCCCTTGCGCTGCCGCTTCGCTTGCGCGCGGCTGATGAGTTCTGCTTCAGTAGCGGTGGTCTCGGCGGCAAAACCGACGATGACCTGTTTGCGTTGGCGAGATCGGCATAGCGTCTGGAGAATATCGGGTGTGGCCGTGAGTTCCACGGTCAGCGGATGCCCGGCGAGCGCTTCTTTGGTGATCTTGGTTGCGTTGGGGTTGGCTGGCGTGAAATCTGCTGGGGCCGCAGCCATGATGATGATGTCAGCGCTGGGGGCATGAGAAAGCATCGTCGCAAGTAGCTCTTGCGTCGTCGCTGCCTTGATGACCTCGACTCCTGCGGGATCGGCCAGCGAGCAATGCGCCTGTACTAGCGTTACTTGAGCGCCGCGTAGACGTGCAGCGCGAGCCAGTGCGTAGCCCATGAGTCCCGATGAGTTATTGCCCAGGAACCGAACCGGGTCTAGTTGCTCGCGAGTGCCACCTGCGCTGATAAGGACCTGTTTCCCGTTGAGATCACGCTGATCAATGGCTGCAACTGCTTCCGGGTTTGTGAGTGCTGTGAGCGAGGTCGTGACGATTTCTTCTGGATCAGGAAGACGTCCCGGACCGCTATCAGGGCCAGTGAGTGCCCCGACTGCGGGATCAACAACGACGATCCCCCGACGACGTAAAGTCTCGACATTGGCTTGGGTTGCTGCATTGGTCCACATCGCTGTGTGCATAGCGGGCCATAGTACGACGGGGCAGGTAGCCATGAGCAAGGTCGTGGTGAGCAGATCATCGGCTCGGCCTTGAGCTGATCGCGCAAGGAGATCAGCGGTAGCTGGAGCAACAATCACGAGATCGGCTTCATGACCGAGTCGTACATGCTCAACAGTTTCGGGAGCGTCGAAAACTCCGGTGTTCACGGGCTTGCTTGATAAGGCTTCCCATGTAGCCTTACCGACGAACTCAAGTGCGGCAGTAGTGGGAATGACGCTCACATCATGTCCGGCCTTACGTAGTTGGCGTAATACGTCGCATGCCTTGTACGCAGCAATTCCGCCAGAAACTCCCAGGACAATCTTCGCCATCACCTGCTCCTCGACTCAATGGTGGTCACGCTTTACCTTACTCTCGTCCTACATGCGTGCCGCACCTCCCGTTTTGGCAAGAGCAAAGGTGTAAGCACCATGTTTTAGGCCTTCGATCCGGCGTTTTGGCACTTAAGATGGCAGTATGCTGACCCAAATCCAGGCCACTATCGCCGCACTCCCCTACCTAGTTCCAGGGTTGATAGGAGCGGTGATGGTAGCGGGCGTTGTTTTCTGGGCCGTTCCTCAACGGCGGTGCGCGACTGCTCTTTTTGCATGGTGGTTTGCGCTGATGGCGATCCTTGCAGTCGATCCTCATGGCGGCACAGTCCGTCACGGTTGCACGCTCACAACCTGGATTCCGCTAGAGCCGAGCCGTTGGTTCGAGCAATCTTCCGATGCGCTCAATATCTGGGTTTTCGTCATCTTCGGGCTGCTTATTCCGTGGACCTATCGACGCTGGCAGCTCTTGGGAGCAGTTATCGCTTTTCCTGTCGCTATCGAGATCGTGCAACGGTTCTTGTCACGAGATTGCTCTAGTTTTGATCTGGTCAATAACTGGACTGGTATTGCTCTTGGCCTGGTCGTGAGCTTGGTGATTCGATGGCTAACTGGGCGACGGGGCTAGAACCTACTCAGTGCCGATAAGAAAAGGCTGCGAAGAGTAATCTCTGCGGCCATGCATAAGGGGTTTGCTTAGTCTGAACGTAGCCGGTGGTGGCAGGTGCTCGCGTCGAATGCTGAGGCATGCTTAACTGGTCGCCGCATCTTCCACATAATGTGACTAACCTCCGGATTTAAGGGCCTTCGAGGGAGGAAGCAGCTAATTTTGAGCTGTTTCTTGGTGGTTAGTCAACTATCCCCGAAACTTTGAGAGATCCAGGAATAAAGAAATAGAACCACTGAGGTGAGTCCGAAACCGTTAGGTCACGAGCACATGAGGTGCCCGATTTAGGCCTATAAGTCTGACCATGTCGCTATTGCGGCTTGATGTGAACAGCCGCATAGCCTTGTGTCGTCAAAGGTGAACGCCGTCCATGGTTCAGGCGCACCATTCAGATTTCCTTGATGGTGGGCGGCGAAGACAGTTTTGAGGCTCCATGAGAAGCAGAGCCATGGCGTTGATAGAAACGGATGGTTGCCAACCGTGGCGCTGAGGAGGAGGTGGTGATTCCTCTACCTTTCTCAGATTCACGCAGGTAGGGCATGGAGCTACTGGCGCTTGACAATATCTTCTTGGATTAGCTCTAGATACGATTCCTGCCAAGGGGGGGGGCTTTCATCTTGGACATCACATCGAAGTCGGATTCCTTGGCCTCGCGCGTCTTTCCTACTAGCGTGAGGCCTGATCCGCCTGACATCATAACGGGGCCAATACATCGCAGATGTTGCTCGTCGCCTGCTTATGATGGTGCCATGCTAACTAACGGTGAACACCTTCTTGAGCTCGGTGAAAGTATTCAGTGGGTGAGTGTCTCGGGCGCCGAGCATGCTACGACGCCGCTGTTGGTTCTGCATGGCGGACCTGGTGCGCAGAACCTGCTCTACGAACGCTCCGCTGGCCCACTCATCAATCGTGAGCGCACGCTGGTCCTCCACGAGCAGCGCGGATGCGGGCGCTCCCCGCGCACGGAACAGGTGGATTACTCGATTCCCGAGTTAGTCGACGATGTCTGCCGCGTGATTGATCGGATAGGAGAGCCCGTCGACCTACTGGGCTGGAGCTTCGGGGGCGACTTGGCTGCCCGTGTCGCGCTGGACCATCCCGGCCTCGTCAATCGTCTTGTCCTATAGGTGCCGGCTATTGACTTCCAGTCCGATGTGGTTACGGACTACTTGCTCCGTGAACTCTTGGTGGTGTGCAGTAAGGAGTTTCGGCCTCAGGTGAAGCGGGCAATCGCCACGGAGGGAACCAACTGGGACCGTCTGCTGCTGAGCTTCGATTGCATGGACCAAGAGTCAGGAGACCGGCAGAGCTTCTTTCACCATGCTAGGGCTGTATGGGCGCAGGAGCAGTGGAATACCCCACCGGCGAGGTTCATCCCTAATAATCTCGCGATGCTGCGATCGTTGATGTCCTCTCCCTCTGAGGTCCCTATTTGGAGCCGGTTGGGTGAGATCGCCGTTCCGGTGCTCGTCATTACCGGGGACCACGACCACAATGTTGACCCAGCCCGCACCGCGCAGGTTGCTGGGAGTATCCCCGGTACCCGACTGTTGCCATCAGCCCGACGTCGACTGCCCCAGCCAGTACGCCCGCATCCTGCTCGACTTTTTGGCCGAGGAACAGACTGCTGAGGGCTAACCGGGGTCGGTGCGTGTGATGGCCGATCAGATCCCGTCAACTGGAAAGTCCCGGAAACCCTTGAGTTTCCGGGACCTCTCGGTCGGGCTGACAGGATTTGAACCTGCGACCCCTTGACCCCCAGTCAAGTGCGCTACCAAACTGCGCTACAGCCCGTGGACTATGTCCGTTGGAAGACTTTACCCGAAACCATCGACACGCGCGAACTGAGCCGCGCGTGTCGAGGAAGGAATCCGTTATTTACTGCGCTTTTCGCGGGGGCGCACATTGACGTGAACCGGTGTTCCCTCAAAGGGGAAGTCCTCACGAAGACGTCGTTCAACGAAACGCACGTACTGCGCATCGAAGTTACCCGTCGTAAACAAGACGAACGTAGGCGGGCAAGCCTGCGCCTGCGTGGCGAAGAGAATACGCGGCTGCTTGCCACCACGAACCGGGTGCGGATGCGCGGCAGCAAGACGCCCGATAAAGCCATTGAGCTTGCCAGTAGGCACGCGACGTTCCCAGTTCGCGACGCAACCCTCAATAACCTGCCCGATCTTGTGGACGTTACGACCAGTCATCGCAGAGATATTCAACGTCGGAGCCCACGCCCACGGGTGCATATCTTTTTCTTGTTCGCGCTCAAGGAAGTGACGACGATCCTCATCGGTGAGATCCCACTTGTTGTAGGCCACGATGAGACCCTTGCCCGCATCCTCGATCATGGTCAAGATCTTGAGATCTTGTTCAGTAATCGGTTCTGAGGCATCAATCACCATGATGCAGACGTCAGCCCGCTCAATAGCGCCCTGGGTCCGCAGCGATGCGTAGAACTCATGCCCGCTTGCTTCCTTGACCCGCTTACGAATACCGGCGGTATCAACGAAGGTGTAGAGCTGTCCATCAATCTCGACAATCTCATCAACCGGATCAACAGTGGTCCCCGAAATATCAGACACCACAGAACGCTGATGACCGGTGAGCTTATTGAGCAGCGAACTCTTCCCGACATTGGGCTTACCCACGATAGCGACGCGACGCGGCCCAAGATTGCCAACCTCAGCGGCGAGCTGATCGCGCTTGGGCAAGCTCTTGACCAAGGCGTCGAGAAGATCACCCACGCCACGGCCATGGAATGCAGAAACCGGGTATGGCTCCCCCAGACCTAGGTTCCACATGCCGAGTGCATCTGCTTCAGTACGACGGTCATCGACCTTATTCGCTGCCAACAGAATCGGCTTCTTGGACTTGCGTAGGACCCGTACAACAGCCTCGTCAATATCTTGAATACCAACAGCGGCATCCACGACAAAGAGCACCGCATCGGCAAGGCCGATGGCGAGTTCTGCTTGCTGGGCAATCTGGGACGCAAGGCCCTTGGCATCAGGAACCCAGCCACCGGTATCGACGAGAACAAAGTCCCGGCCATTCCAATCGGCGTCATAGGAGATCCGGTCACGGGTCACCCCTGGCGTATCCTGCACGACAGCCTCACGGCGGCCGATGATGCGGTTGACCAGCGACGACTTGCCCACGTTGGGACGGCCGACGACGGCGACTACTGGCTTTCGAAGTTCTTGCACAACATGCAATTCTACGGGTAAAACCCATATTCGGGGCTATCGGCGCAAGACCCCTGATCTTACGTAGGTGGAACC
>JBOFIQ010000393.1:0-5230 GCA_051650245.1 Propionibacteriaceae bacterium
ACTGCTGTTGTCGAATCTGGGGTGGTCCTTGCTGATCTCAATCGGGCTGCGGCTCGCTATGGTCTGCGTTATGGCCCTGACCCCTCAACCGCCACCCGTGCGACCATCGGTGGTCTTATCGGAAATAATGCATGTGGCCCCCGCGCGATGTACTACGGTCGCACCAGCGACACTATCGAGCTGATTCGCTACGTCGATACCAGCGGAAATCTACGGAGTACTGCCGACGACTGGCCCCAGGTCCATGATCTAATCTCGACCGTTTTGGGTCCAATCCGTACTCAATGTGGCCGATTTCCACGTCAGATTTCGGGATATTCACTCGAACATCTGCTCCCAGAACGATGGAATCCTCATGGGTTCTGGGCCGGCACTGAAGGAACTCTTGGTATTACTGTCGAAGCCACACTGACGCTCGCACCGCTACCGGCTGCCACCCGTCTCATCGCTCTGGGCTACCCCAGCATGGCTGATGCCGCCGACGATCTAGCTCAGCTCTTATCCTTTCCGCTCATTGCATGTGAAGGCCTCGACGACGCACTACTCGATGTCGTCCGCCAACGGGGACGTGCGGTGCCACCGTTGCCTCGCGGCTCTGCATTCCTCATCGTTGAGGTCGGAGCTGATAGCGATGCTGCCGCAGCCCAGATCGCAGCCGATGTGCTCGCCAGCGCACATGCACTTGATGGTTTTGCCACCACCGATCCAGCGCTGTGGGCTATTCGGGCCGATGCTGCTGGCCTTGCTGCGGTCAGTCTCGATAATCCCGCACATGCCGGCTGGGAGGACGCTGCCGTGCCTCCAGAGCGCCTTGGCGACTACCTGCGCGACTTTGCGGCCCTGCTCCAACGTCATGGTCTCACTAGTCTGCCGTACGGCCATTTTGGTTCTGGCTGTGTCCATGCCCGCATTGATTTTCCTTTGGCTCAGGCCGATGGCCCAGCTCGGTATCGGGCTTTCATTGAGCAAGCTGGCGATCTGATTGCCCAGTATGGCGGCTCCATGTCAGGCGAACATGGTGATGGTCGTGCCCGCTCTGAGCTGCTACCCATGATGTACTCACCCGAGATCTTGGCTGTATTTGCCGCAATCAAGCAGATCTTTGATCCACTGAATCTGCTCAACCCTGGAGTCATCGTCGATCCAGCGCCGTTTGATCATCACCTACGTGCCTGTGAAAGCTTGTGCACGCCGCTGGCGTTATCCCACCCTGAGTTCACCGAACAGGTACACCGCTGTACTGGCGTCGGGGCTTGTACTGCGCAGCAACCAGACGTTGCGATGTGCCCGTCCTATCGTGCGACTGGTGCAGAGAAAGACGTGACGCGAGGCCGGGCCCGCACGCTCCAGGAGATGATCGATGCCCGGCTCATTACCGGTGGTTGGGGCGCTCCTGAAGTCGCTGATGCTCTCGATCTATGTCTCGCATGCAAAGCCTGCCGACGAGAGTGCCCCACCGGGGTTGATCTCGCCGCGTTGAAATCTATGGCGCTGGAACAACGCTGGCGCGGCCGTATCCGTCCGATAACGCATTACAGCCTGGGCTGGCTACCACGTTGGTTGAAACTGGCCCGCCGTGTCCCACGACTGGCCAATGTCGTGCTTGGATTAAAGCCACTAGCCCGATTAGCTGGGCTAGACTCCCGCCGGACTCTGCCACGCTTAGCCACGACTGCACCTAAGCTGCCGCCACGTGCTGGATTACAGCCGGTGGGCTTGTGGGTCGATAGCTTCTCCCAGAGTTTCAGCCCCTCCGCTGTCACTGCCATGGCCGAGGTACTTATGAGCGCCGGTTATGCGCCCACGGTGATCGACAATACCTGTTGCGGTCTGACCTGGATTACTACCGGCCAACGTGACCAGGCCCGACGTCAGATCCAGCATGCACTCGACATTCTCGAACCGCTCAGTGCTGCCGGACTTGTCCTCATCGGCATGGAGCCCAGTTGCACAGCCGTATGGCGTAGCGATGCCGCTGAACTTCTCCCTGACGATCCTCGGGTTGCTGTTGTTGCACGCCAGATGCGCACCTTGGCTGAATTTCTTCTCGATATTGAGTGGCAACCACCATCGCTGGCTGGGCATCGTATCGTTGCGCAACCACACTGCCATCATCATGCAGTCCTTGGCTGGGAAGCAGATGCGGCCCTCCTCCAGCGCGCAGAAGCAGACGTCGTCACGCTCTCAGGATGTTGCGGGCTCGCAGGTAATTTCGGTATGGAGAACGGGCACTACGATGTATCTGTTGCCGTTGCAGAACTCCAGTTGCTCCCCGCCATACGACATGCCGGTGACGATGCCATCGTTCTTGCTGATGGCTTTAGTTGTCGCACGCAAATCCATGATCTTGCTGGACGCGACAGTCTCACCTTGGCTCAGCTACTTGCCCGACACCTTCAGTAAGATCGGCCTAATCGAGCACGTCATCCTCGTCATAGAGACCAGCAATGATATCGGCATGTTCTGCAATCACCTTGGCTCGACGAATCTTCATATTCGGTGTGATCGAGCCATCCTCGATGGTGAGGTCATGGTCCAGAATGGCGAACTGCTTGACCGTTTCCCATGAGCCCAACTTGCTATTGGCTTTCTCCATATAGCGGCTGATCGACGCATGAATCTCGGGTAATTGAGTGAGTTCAGCATAGGATTTCGTAATCTTGCGCTTGCTAGCCCACGTCATAAGCGCAGGTTCATCGAGAGTGAGAAGAGCTACAGCGTATTTCTTCCCCTCACCCGCTACTACAGCATGAGCGACGTAGGGGCAGTTTGCGGTAATAGCTGCTTCCACATCGCTGGGGGCGATGTATTTACCACCAGAGGTCTTGATGAGATCCTTCTTGCGGTCAGTGATGATGAGATTACGGTGCTCATCCCAATGGCCAATATCGCCAGTGCGCAAGTACCCATCTGATGTGATGGTCTCCGCAGTTTTTTCTGGATTATTGAGATAGCCCTGCATGACGCAGGGGGCTTTGAACAAGATCTCGCCATCGTCGTCAATACGAACCCAGGACCCTGGTATCTGTGGGCCGACCGTGCCGAAATAAGGCGTCGGCGGATGGTTAAAGAAATCGACGGCGCAGGCTTCGGTCGCACCGTAGCCTTCATAAATCGGCACACCGGCGTTGTAGAACCATTGCTGGACCTGAGGGCTGAGCTTAGCTGAACCAGAGATACAGAAGCGCAATCGCCCGCCAAAAAGTGCCCGTAGCTTGTTAAATACCAGTTTGTCGGCAAGCTGGTAGCGCGCAGCGAGCGCAGGTGGCATGGTCTTTCCTGCGCTGCGATAGGGGTAGGCTTCGCGGCCGACGTGAAACGCCCACTGCGCGGCCCTACTCTTCAACGATCCTTGACGCGATCCGGTGATCGCCGCTGCACGGACCTTCTCAAAGACCCGTGGAACACCACACATCATCGTCGGGCGCACAGTCTTGAGATTGTCAAAGATCTTGTCTGGACGACCATCGACAGCAAACTTTGTACTGGTCAGGGTACCCACCAGGACCAGTGCCTTACCAAAGGCATGCGACATCGGCAGCCAGAGCAGGTGAACATCGTCCTCACCGATAATGGGCCATAGACCAAGAGCATGGGCCAAATAAATCCAGGCACCATGGGTACTCACCACGCCTTTAGGTAACCCCGTCGTGCCCGAGGTGTACATGATGGTGGCGATAGATTCGTGATTGGTCTTGTCGATCTGCGCACCGACATAGTCTGGGTGTTGCTGAGCGAACGAGCGTCCACGGTCTTCAATGTCGGCCCAGCGCATGACCTTGTCAGCCGCCTCTAGCCCGCGATCATCAATGGCAATAACCGCCTGCAACTGCTCGGTATCGCAGGCCTGAAGTTTGCTGATGATCTTCTGGTTCTGCACGATGGCATAGGTCACGCCTGAATCGTGGAGAATGTGCTGGAAATCATTGACGGGCGCGTTGGGGTAAATCGTTGTTGTCACAGCTCCAAGACAGCTCCGTGCAAGATCTGCAACTAGCCACTGAATCGAGGTTCCAGCGATAACTGCAACTCGGTCACCTGCGCGCACGCCTAGATCTGCCAGACCTGCAGCATATTGGTGAACCCAGTCTTGGTAACTGGCCCAGGAGATGTCTTGCCACACATCATTACTGTCGGGGTAGCTGTAGGCGATCTTCATCGGCGAACGGCGCACACGGTCTTCGAGCGCACTGCCAATATTGGGCCAGGCATTGCGGAAATGCAGTAGCTGATCGTCAGACAGACCTTCAGGATTAATGTCGAGCACGAGACCACGTTAATAGCGGAAACGCCACCAAGTCCGGTACGACGTCACAAAGATGTCGGTGAGATTTGGTGGCGTTTCGCAAAGATTTTCCGCGACTAACCTAGCTCGTGGGCCAGATCAGGACTTAATCACGGGTCAAACGAGGGTGTCTACTGCGGTCTCGCCTGGATCATACCGGCCGGCGCGGCACTCACCGCAACCGTCGGCGAGTACATGGTTGCGGTGGCAGAGCGGATAACGTCGGCATGGAGAAGCCCCCATGAAATGTCGGTGACTGCGTCATAGCTGGAGCTTCTGCCCGCAATCGCGACGCCGGTCTTGAAGACATGCTGTTCGCCGAAGGCTTCTGCTGCCGCACCCAAGTTCTATAAACCTAGGGTTAAGGGGCAGTCAGGAGTGACTGCCAAGCACAGCCAGAGGATAACCCAGCGGCCCTCATCAAGAGAAGCGAACAGAGTTACCCTCCAGCTGTTAGTACTCCATACCTATGGATAACTATCGTGTTTTATTCGAGAACTGATCCTCGCCAGGCTTCAACGCAACTGCTTCGGAAGCAACCACGGCGGTAACGCCTACAGCCAGAGAAAAAATGGGAGCGGCATCTGTTAGCAGCACCCACGCGGGAACCACACAAAGTAAGAGAACTAGAGCTACAACCATAATTCTACCGATACCAGCGATATAGCCCATCCCATCCAAACATGCAGCCGCCAATATAGAAGGGAGCATGGATAAAAATAGCAAAGTCGCTGTGCGAATAGGAGCAGAAATTCCCCAAGCGATAACTGTTACTGCTAGCGCAGCAATCAAGAATCTGACAAGGAAGCTAACTGCAGTAATAGCTCTTTTACTCATCACGATCTTATTCCCTTCTGGTACCTACTTAGCCCAGGGTGTTGCACACCACCCCGCCGCGCCAGCTAGCGCAGCCCCCAGACCCGCTAGGCCGCCTCTAAATGCATT
>JBOFIQ010000394.1:0-15553 GCA_051650245.1 Propionibacteriaceae bacterium
TAGGTCCCACACTTATCTGAGTGTGGGACCTACGTCTGTGCTATATCTGGGTCGGTAACGCTATGGAGCAGTGATACTGCCGCGCAGCACGAGTGCGGTTCGGGGCGGCAATGCCACGACGTCTCCTGGACCAAGTAACTGCGTGGGCAGTTCTCCCACCTCGGCTGACGTCAGCACGATCTGCCAGTGTGAGGCCCACGGCGCTGGTGGCAAAACCCATTCCGTAGGGGTAAGACCACCATGGACGATAGTGAGGAAAATATCGTGAGAATCCGCGCTGCAGAGATACATCCCCAGCGTGGAGCGAGCTGCGTCATCCCAATCGTCATGGGTCATTTCACCGCTGACGCCGTTATGCCACGCAAACTCTTTACGTCCAGTAGCTTGGCCCTGATCGTCAAGAATCTCACGGTGCTGGCGGAAAGTCTGGGGCCGCAAGATCGGATGCTGCTCACGAAGTGCAATCGCCTGAGCGGTCAATGACCGAAGATCTTCCCACTCAGGGGCTTGCGTCCAGTTCAACCAACTGATCGGAGAATCTTGGCAGTAGGCATTGTTATTGCCTTGCTGCGTGCGGCCGATATCGTCACCGGCCGTGATGTGTGGCGTTCCCGTCGACATGAGCATGGTGAGCATGAGATTGCGAGCTTGCCGGTGACGTAGCGCGAGAATAGTTGGGTCGTTGGTCTCGCCTTCGGCCCCACAATTCCATGAGCGGTTATCGTTGCTGCCATCTCGGTTATCTTCACCGTTGGCCTCATTATGTTTCACGTCATAGCTCACCAGATCACGCAAGGTAAAACCATCGTGAACTGTGATGATATTGATCGATTCTGCAGGACAACGCCCAGCGGTATCGAATACATCAGGTGATCCGGCGAGGCGAGAGGCTAGCGGGCGGACCCCAGCAGGCGCATCGCCACGCCAGAAATCGCGGATATAGTCTCGGTATTGGTCGTTGTGCTCACCCCAGCCTGGACCCCACTGTCCCACCTGATACCCCTGCGGCCCGATATCCCACGGTTCAGCGATCATCGTCAATTGGCTGAGAACTGGATCAGCAGCAATCTCTTGCTTGAACGGATGGTGCTGATCAACCTCATGACGTTCATTGCGGATAAGAGTCGTGGCAAGGTCAAAGCGGAACCCGTCAATACCCATCTGCGTGGCCCAGTAACGCATGGAATCAAGGATCATCGCACGCACCCCTGGCTGAGCAGAGTTGAGCGAATTACCGCAACCGGTAACATCGTAATCGTTACGTAGATCGTCGGTGAAACGGTAGTAGCCTGCGTGGTCGATACCACGGAATCCCAGCGTTGGTCCTTGATGGCTTCCCTCAGCAGTGTGGTTATACACCACATCAAGGAAAACTTCGATGCCTGCTGCATGTAGCGCTGAGACCATATCTTTGAATTCTTGGACTTGCTGCCCCTCGGTTCCAGCAGCGGCATAGCCCGCATGTGGGGCAAAGAACCCCATGGAGTTATAGCCCCAGAAATTCGTCAGACCCCGACCCACGATGAAGGGTTCACTGATGAAGTGATGAATGGGTAAGAGCTGAATAGCCGTAATGCCAAGAGTGGTGAAATGCTCAATGACGGCAGGGTAGGCAAGACCGGCATACGTACCGCGCAGATGTTCTGGTACGAGCGGATGACTGGCGGTAAACCCTTTGACATGAGTTTCGTAGATGATGTGCTCAGATAATGCACGACGTCGAGCGATGGGTAGGGGAGCAGCGCTTGGTGCGACAACGACAGATTTAGGCATGGCGTTGGCTGAATCTAGCGGCTCAGGAACATAATTGGAGTGCTCGATATGGTCTCGGATTGGTCCTGAGTAATCAACCCCACCCGTGATGGCTTTGGCATACGGATCAAGTAGCAACCGTGCCGGATTGAATCGCTGCCCGGTTTCTGGATCCCACGGTCCATGAACACGGAAACCGTAACTTTGTCCCGCACTAATCCCTGGAATCACTGTGCTCCAGGTGCCATCATCGTTACGTTGCATGTCGCTATTGGTCTGTCCCTGCGGTGACCATAGGGCCAGTTCAACTCGGTGTGCGCGAGGTGCCCACACGCTAAAGCGGCATCCATCATCTATGAGAGTGGCGCCCAACTGCGATGAATCGACAGGAGCGGGTAGAGCGGGAAAAGGCATAAGTAGCGTTCTCTTCAGACGACGATGGTATCGCTCAATTTTAGATGACGAGAGAGCCTGTGACGTCGAACCGATAAACTTGGGACCATGAGTGAAACTGTGAGCACTGGATCTGAGTTCGTTACCGTTGAGATTGACGGTGGTGTTGCCACTATTGGGCTTAATCGTCCGAAAGTCAACGTCCTCAATGTCGAGATGCAACTAGCGCTCAAAGAGGCTGCCCGGATTGTTACGGAACGTAGCGATGTTGCTGCTGTCGTGATCTACGGCGGTACGCGAGCCTTCGCTGCTGGCGTCGATATTAAGGAAATGGAGCAGATGACGACGGCGCAGATGTCGCGCCACGTTGCTGTGATGCATTCTGCCTACGATGCCATCGCTGCTATCCCTAAGCCTGTCGTCGCTGCTGTTACTGGCTATGCACTTGGTGGTGGCTGCGAGCTAGCACTATGCGCCGATTGGCGTATCGCTGCTGATGATGCAACCTTCGGCCAGCCAGAAATCTTGCTCGGCATTATTCCCGGAGCTGGTGGCTCGCAGCGGCTTCCCCGACTCATCGGAATAAGCAAGGCCAAAGACCTGATCTTCACTGGTCGCTTCATCACGGCAGACGAGGCACTGAACCTTGGCTTGGCTGACGTACTAGTCCCGGCTGCGGAGGTAGTGGAGAGCGCAATGGCATGGGCGCGCCAGTTCGTCGGCCAGGCCAGCGTTGCCATTGCTGCGGCGAAGAATGCGATCGACGCTGGAATGGCAACGGACCTCACCAGCGGCCTCTTGCTCGAACGGGTCGAATTCGCCAAGCTTTTTGGTACTGAGGACCGTGCCATCGGCATGGCCTCCTTCGTGGAGAACGGCCCCGGTAAGGCAAAGTTCCTTGGCCGCTAGGCGCGTCGTTGCCGCGATGTCTGGCGGCGTCGATAGTTCGGTGATGGTAGCCCGGCTCGTCGCCGAGGGCTATGACGTTCTTGGGGTACATCTTGCGCTCAAAGGCGAATTTGGTGGTCAGCGTATTGATGCCTCAACCAAGGGCTGCGGCACGCCAACAGATGCAGATGATGCAGCTCTCGTTGCTGAGCGTTTAGGTATCCCTTTCGAGGTCTGGGACTTAGCTGATGGCTTCCGTGAAAATGTCGTGGACCCGTTCTTAGCTGCATACGCTCGCGGTGAGACTCCTAACCCATGTTTGCGCTGTAACTCCACGATGAAGTTCGGTCGACTCATGGAGATCGCCGCTGAGCGTGGTTATGACGCTGTGGGAACAGGGCACTATGCCCGAGTCGGTCTCGATGCTGATGGCCGACCATGGCTACGTCGATCTGCCGATGCAGCCAAAGACCAAAGCTACGTCATGGCTGTTTTGTCGCCAGATCAGCTAAGCCGCTGTCTGTTTCCTCTTGGTGAGATTGCATCAAAGGCTGCTGTTCGCCACGAGGCCGACGAACTGGGTCTGAGCCATGTAGCAAGCAAACCGGATTCGACTGATATCTGTTTCATCCCCGATGGAGAGACTGCGGGCTTCCTCACCCGACATTTGGGCCAGGCGCCAGGTGCAATTGTTGATGAATCAGGGACTGTCTTGGCCCACCACACTGGGACGCACCAATTCACTGTGGGGCAACGTCGCGGACTAGGGATCAAGATCGCACCTGAGGATGGCCAGCGACGCTTCGTACTCTCGCTACAGTCAGATACGCGTACCGTCGTCGTCGGGCCAGAATCAGCAATGCTGGTCCAGCAGATCACGGCTACCCAACTCAATTGGCTGGTTGATCCTGCTGATCTGGACTGTGCCATGCAGCTTTCTGCTCACGGTCGAACTACTCCGGTGCGGCTTCACCGAACCGGCGATAGCGTGACAGCTGTATCAACGACGCCATTCCGTCGCCCGGCAGCCGGTCAGCAAGCAGTCTTCTATGACGGTGATCGAGTGTTGTGTGCAGGAACAGTCAGTCCACGCTAATAAAGATCGGGATTTCACCTGTACTCAAGTGAAATCCCGATCTTTGTCTTTGAGCTAGGCTCATCTCGTGACTGAACCAACTGATCGCGATGCCCGTGATGCGGCTGCTGAGCATGCAGACCTGGCTCATGCCATTCAAGAACATCGTGAGCGTTATTACGGCAAGACTCCCGTCATCACAGATGGTGAGTTTGATGCGCTCATGCACCGGTTGGAAGCCATAGAGCAGCGTTACCCGCAGTTATGTACCCCCGATTCGCCGAGTCAGCAGGTTGGTGCACGAGCCTCAGAAACATTCTCTGCAGTCACACACCTGACCCCGATGCAGTCTCTCGATAATGTCTTTTCTCAGGCAGAACTCTCGACGTGGTTACAGCGAGTGGAGCAGGGGCTTCCGTATGGCGCGCTTGATGAACATGGCTGGGTCGCAGAACTTAAAGTAGATGGACTGTCTCTCGATTTGATCTATCGCCAGGGCATTCTGGTCAGTGCTGCCACTCGTGGCGATGGTCAGGTCGGTGAGGATGTCACAGCAAATGCCAAAACCATTGCAGCGATTCCGCATCGGTTGCGAGGAAATCCACCAGATCTCGTCGAGGTGCGTGGCGAAGTAGTTTTTGAAACCGAAGCCTTTGATCGACTCAACAAAGTCCTTGATCTGCTTGGCAAGCCTCGGTTCGCCAATGCCCGCAATGCTGCCTCTGGATCGTTACGGCAAAAAGACTGTGCAATTACTGCTGAGCGGGAGTTGTCTTTCCGCTGCCATGGCGTGGGCATGATTGAGGGTGGGCCGATTCCACAGACATTGACTGAGGTCTACAGGCTCTTTGAAAGCTGGGGCCTACCCGTTGCTCGACATACGCAATATCTCGCTACCTCGGAGGAGATCTGGCAGTTTATTGAGAATGCAGGCAGCCAACGTCATGAGTTTGAACATGAAATCGATGGTGCCGTCATTAAGGTCAATGAACGAGTACTGCAGAATGTTCTCGGCTCAACATCGCGTGCCCCACGTTGGGCTATTGCCTACAAGTACCCACCTGAAGAGGTAACGACCCGGCTGCTCGATATTCGTGTCAATGTTGGTCGTACTGGGCGAGTCACGCCCTATGCAGTGATGGAACCTGTCAGCGTCGCTGGCTCCACTGTCGAACAGGCCACGCTGCACAATGCCTTTGAGGTCGAACGTAAAGGCGTCCTCATCGGCGATATGGTGATTTTGCGCAAGGCTGGCGACGTCATTCCCGAAGTCCTTGGTCCGATTGCCGATCTGCGAACGGGTAATGAACGTGCCTTCATCATGCCAACGCATTGTCCATCCTGCGGCAGCGAACTGGCCTATGCCAGAGAAGGCGAAAAAGATATTCGCTGCCCTAATCAGCAGTCGTGCCCGTCTCAGCTTCGTGAACGACTCTTCCACCTTGCGAGCAGGCAAGCTCTTGATATTGAGGTCCTGGGGGAGAAGGCCGCCAATGCGTTGCTTGATGCGGGCTTACTAATCGACGAAGGTGATCTGTTCGATCTCACCGCTGAGCAGTTGCGTGGTGTCGCGTTCTTTACTCGTAAGACCAAAGGTGTCACACAAGATCAAGGTCTTGTCCTAACAGAAAATGCCAAGAAACTACTCGATAATCTGCAGCAAGCAAAAACACGACCGTGGGCAAAGTTCCTCAATGCGTTGAGTATTAGACATGTCAGTAAGGGCACAGCTCCAACGATTGCTGCTGCTTTCCCTAGCGTGGCTCAGCTTGAAGCGGCATCTGCAACAGAGCTTGCCCAAGTTGATGGAATCGGTCCGATCTTGGCTGACTCGATCACTGAATGGTTCGCTACGCCGTGGCGTCATGCGATCGTTGATAAGTGGCTTGCGGCTGGTTGCGTCTTGGCAAGCACTCAAGAATCTAGCGCTGACATTCCAGCAACATTGGCTGGGCTAGTCATCGTGGTGTCAGGGACCGTACCGGGCTATTCTCGCGATGACGCCCAAGCCGCTGTTCTTGCCCGGGGAGCTAAACCCTCTGGCTCGGTGTCATCGAAGACCTCGCTGCTCGTCGTCGGTGCTGGATCAGGATCCAAGCTCGCGAAGGCTCACGAGCTTGGTATCCCGATCTTGTCCAGCGACCACTTCGACCAGCTATTACGCGATGGACTCGATGGAGTCACCTCGCTACTGAACGCGTGATCTAAATCTCCGACTTCACTAGTTCTGCGCTTGGCACTGGCTTGGCCATGAGCTTGTTCTCTACCAAGAAGGTGCTCATTGCGTCGAATTGTTCGGTGACGAGTGATCCCGTTTCAGTGAAGTAGGGAATCGTCGCAGTGAGCGTTGCTTGCGCGGCTGCCTTAGTCTTCTCATCGAAAGGCGTCGGGAGATACTTTTCCGTTGCGGTCAAGGCATAGGCCGGATCACGACGTACCGTCTGAATACCGGCAGTCAAACCTGCCGCGACAGCGCGAGCAGCGGGTTCACCACCGGTGGTCAGATTCTTCGTCGTGGTGATGAGGCATACCGAGACAAGAGGCACCGTTGTCAGCGGGATCTCCGCAATATCGAGTTTGGCCAGTTTCATCTGGACTGCATCATTATTGGCAAATCCCACAACCGCATCAACCTTACCTGTGGCCAGAGCAGTCTGGCTGGTGTAGCCGATTTCGACAACAGTGACGTCTTTCTCCGTGAGTTTTACGCTCGCAAGCGCACCAAGTAAGGCAAACCAAGACGAGCCATACTTGCCAGCCACACCGATCTTTTTTCCCTTGAGCTGGTCTAGCGAGGTGATATTAGCCCCAGCCATCGTGATGATTTCAGCGGGGAGGCGCGAGTAGTACGAGGAAATAACCGACAGCTCTTGCCCCTGCGAACGGGCAATCATCGCCTCATCGGCTCCGGCAACGACGTAGTCTTCTTGTCCAGAAAGCAGCGCCTGGAACAATCCTTCTTGCTGCCCATGGTGACGAAGCGTCACAGGTGTGGGCCACAGCGATTTCTGATCTGCCACGTAGGCCGGGCAGAACTGCACATTGGGAATGTAGGTCAAGCCCAGTACGGCCGCCTTCTGCGATGGGCGAGACTGTGGTGAATTACATCCAGTAAGTCCTGTTGCAAGCGTAAGCCCGGTCAGCCCAGTCAAGGCAAGGAAGTTTCGACGATTCATGGGGTGGTCCTTTCAAGTGAACGGATGAGGAGGAATAACGTCGCCGCGAGTGCGGCAAGAATCACGATGGTGGCAACCATGGCCGGAGTATTAGCAGCATCACGCTGGACGGTTAAGAGGGTTCCTAAACCACTTCCACCCATCACCATTTCGCCAACGATGGCACCAGTGACGCTCAGCGCCACGCCATTGCGAATACCGGTAAGAATGGCAGGTACCGCTTCGGGGATTTCTAGGTAGAACACGATCTGCCAGCGGCTGGCACCGTCCATCCGGGCAGCATCACGAATGGCTGCAGGGGTAAGGCTCAGTCCCAATGCGGTCGCAACAATGATGGGGAAAAAGACCATGAGCGCACATAAGATCACGACAGCCCAGGTACCGTAGCCGACCCACAGTACGAGCAATGGCGCCAAGGCGATAGCCGGAACCGCTTGAGACGCCCCTAAGAATGGCGCCGTCGCTGTGTTGAACCAGGGCCAACGATGGATCAGTATCCCCAGCGGAATACCGGTCACGATGCCCAACACACTTCCCCCGATAGCTTCTGCCACTGTTTGCCAGAAGAAGGGCCAAAAGACAGGGGACGTTAATTCGGTGCGAAGCGCGGTCCAGACAGCCTTTGGTGAGGGGGCAAGGAACTCTGGTGGGTGCAGGATCTCGACGGTCAATCCCCACACGCCAATGAGCACAGCAGCGAGTAACAGCGGTGCCAAGAGTCGGGTGATGCGGTCTCGCATCATCACAGCATTCGTCCTTTCGTCATGACGACTCCAGGGCATGCGGGCACGACCGCAGACGGCGGTTGTCAACAACAACCAACGTCGTGTGCTTCCTCCCATCCGGACTTTAACCGTCGGTTCCTGAATTTCACAGGATCAACCGCCGCACCAAGTGGCACGTCGGGTCGCGGACTATCACCGCCGGCTCGGATTTTCACCGACCCCGGAGCACGTAACTACGTTGTTCATCATAGTCACCCGACTATGCTTTTGGATATGGGTATCTTCTCTAATCTTGATCTACACGGATCATCGTCGTATCGGGCCCAGCCGAAAGTAGGGCAGTGGGGGCCGACGATGGTTCCATCGACCGGTTTTAAGAAGTTCCAACGCTGGTTCGTTTACGTCGCTTTCGTGCTGGTGCTCACCGGGGTTATCGCATTTGGCTACTACACCTATAAGCAACTCACTGGAGCTTAGAACAACGCCACTATCCCAGCAGTACCGGCGGCGATCAGCGCCATGCGCAGCGTTTCACCTATGACAAGTGCCAGTGCAAACCAGGACCAGCGCATACGCGATGTCGCGGCGATCAGCGTCGTGGGGTACAGCGGCGGGACCGAACATAGGCATGACAGCATGACCACTGCCGGTCCCGCTACGGGATGTTCTACCCAGCTCAAGAGCGCAGTAATCCAGGGATGTCGTGGTCGCTGATGCGACTGCTTTTTCGTCATTAGCCACTGTTTGCCATACCGCCAAGCCAAGAAAATGGCAGTTTTTCCTGCAGCGTTGCCTATCCCGAGACCTAGCGCAAGTGGAATAATCCCTGCCCAACTACGCACTGTTGCGGTCACGATATAGATCTCGTTGTTAAACACCGGGATGACCGCGGCAAGGGCACCAAAGCCCAGCGACGCAAGGAAAGCAGTCCACCAACTCATCAGTTAGGGCGTCATCCCAGCTAAGAACTTGAGTCGGGCAATTTCGCTTGGGAGCCATGCAGGACCAGCTTGCCGACCCACGACGATTGTGCGTCCTTGGCTTAGCGGCGCAACTACGCAGGTGGCCTCTCCCCAGTCTGGCAGCCATCCTTGAGCAAGATCCACATGGTGAATCTGGTCTAAGGGACCAAGCTGATCTAGCAACGGCACGCTGTAATCAGGAGCAAGAGTGGTTTGAGCCAGCGCGATCTTGCCATCGGTCAGCAATGCCCAGTGACAATGAAATACCGTAGGCGCAGCCGCGGTCAGAATCTCTGCGGCATGTTCAGGATCATCAGTGAGACGGGTGAGTAATTCGATATCGGATTCCAAGCCCCAATTTTCTGGGTAGTGCGATAGCCAGATCACGCGACATCCATCGATAGCTTCACAGACGCTCACTAGTGAATCGGCCATCGTGGCAGCAGGCAGATCCAGCATGAAATCGCCGATGCAGCGGTCGACTTCATAGTCAATGAACTCGACTGCATAGATATTGGCGCCACACGTTCCCATCGCGGTAGCAATAGCACCAAGCGATCCAGGACGGTTAGGTAACGCCAGACGAAGGAGCAACACATCCCTAGTCTTGCCTATTGCTGCGTGATCACTCAACTAGTTGGAGCATTTTCCCCGTAAGATAGCGGAGTTCGACAAAGCGAAGGAGCACTCGTGGGCCTAACCCCCGATGACGTCTCACGGCTCGCCGCGCTAGCGCGCATTGAGCTAACGAGCGAAGAACTTGCCCGGCTTGCGCCGCAACTCGACATCATCATGTCCAGTGTTGCGCGCGTCGCCGAAGTAGCCACTGACGATATTGCGCCGTCATCTCATGCGCTGCCGTTGACCAATGTCTTCCGTGACGACGTGGTGACACCTTCCTTCCCGCCGCAGGCAGTATTGGCAAACGCGCCAGCTACTGAAGAGGGCAAGTTCCGAGTTCCGCGCATTCTGGGGGAGACCGCATGAGCAGCCTTGTCACCAAAACCGCCGCTGAACTGGCACAGCTCTTAGCTAGTGGCGAGGTCAGCGCCGTCGAGGTTGCCACGGAGCACTTTGAGCAGATTGCTGCTGTGGACGGCGCTGTTCACGCATTCCTTGCCCTAGATCACGATCGAGCCTTATCGCATGCTGCTGCTATCGATCAGCGGCGAGCAACAGGCCAGGAACTACCCACCCTTGCCGGTGTTCCGATCGCGGTCAAGGACCTCATCTCCTACGAAGGATTGCCCACGACCGCAGGTTCGGCAGTACTGGAACACTATCGTCCGCCATATAACGCGACCGTGACCCAGCGTCTACTCGATGCAGGGCTCATCATCTTGGGCAAAACCAACCTCGACGAATTCGCCATGGGCAGTTCGACCGAGACCTCATATTTTGGTCCAACCCATAACCCGTGGGATCTTGATCGGATTCCAGGCGGCTCTGGCGGTGGCTCATCAGCAGCGCTAGCCGCCTTCGAAGCACCACTTGCTATCGGTACCGATACGGGTGGTTCGATCCGCCAGCCCGCTGCGGTCACCGGCACCATTGGTATCAAGCCAACGTATGGCGGAGTATCGCGCTATGGCATCTTGGCGCTGGCCTCATCACTCGATCAAGCTGGACCTTGCGCCCGTACCGTTCTCGATGCGGCACTCTTACATGAGGTCATGGCCGGTTACGATCCAATGGATTCGACCTCGATCAATCAGCCGGTTCCTGACGTCGTCGCAGCTGCCCGCCAGCGTGATGTGCGTGGCATGAGAATCGGCATCGTGAAGGAGTTCGGCGGGGAAGGGTATGCACCTGGGGTAGAACAGCGCTTCGCTGAAGCAGTTGAGATGCTCCGTGCTGCCGGTGCCACGATCACCGAAGTGTCGTGCCCTTCTTTTGAGTATGCGCTGTCGGCGTACTACCTCATTTTGCCTGCCGAATGTAGCTCGAACCTGGCTCGCTATGACTCCATGCGCTATGGCTTGCGCATTGGCGATGATGGCACCCGTTCGACCGAAGAGGTGATGGGGCTTTCTCGTGGTGCTGGGTTTGGTGATGAGGTGAAACGTCGCATTATTTTGGGAACCTATGCCCTCAGTTCCGGCTATTACGACGCCTATTACGGTTCGGCACAGAAAGTTCGCACGCTGATCCAGCGCGATTTTGCCGCAGCGTTCGAGCACGTCGATGTCTTGGTCTCTCCGTCAACGCCATTCACCCCGTTCAAGATTGGTGAAAAGCTCGACGACCCGATGGCAATGTACACGTGCGATTTATGCACGATTCCGGCCAATATGGCAGGAACTCCGGCTGGTTCGTTCCCTATTGGCTTAGCGCCAGAGGATGGTCTTCCTGTCGGTCTACAAGTGATTGCTCCCGTCCTTGCCGACGATCGTATTTATCGCGTTGGCGGTGCTCTTGAAGATCTCCTCGAAACGACGTGGGGCAAGCCGATATGGGCTCAGGTGCCCGCGCTGGCTGACACGAAGGCGGTGCTGTGATGGACGAACTCGCAAGCTACGACGAGGTCATGGCGAACTTTGATCCAGTTATCGGACTTGAAGTTCATACCGAACTCAATACTGCCTCCAAGATGTGGTGTGGTTGCGCTAATGAGTTTGGTGGCGAACCCAACTCGCACACCTGCCCGGTCTGCTTAGGGCTGCCAGGATCGCTCCCGGTGGTCAATAAGAAAGCCATTGAATCGGCAATTCGTATCGGGCTAGCGCTCAACTGCGATATCGCCGACTGGTGCCGTTTTGCACGGAAGAATTACTTCTATCCCGATATGACCAAGGACTACCAGATCTCGCAGTCGGATGAACCGATCGCATTCGAGGGACAGGTTGAGGTTGAGGTTGAAGGCCAGATGTTCACCATTCCGGTGGAACGAGCCCACATGGAAGAAGATGCGGGCAAGCTCACCCACGTCGGTGGTGCAACGGGCCGAATCCAGGGCGCAGACTATTCATTGCTCGATTACAACCGCGCTGGCGTACCGCTGATCGAGATCGTGACTAAGCCAATTCTTGGGACTGGGGCATTAGCGCCACAGGTAGCGAAAGCCTATGTATCGTTCTTGCGCGACGTTTTGCGCGAGCTGGGTGTTTCTGACGTGCGGATGGAGCAGGGCTCGCTACGCTGCGATGCCAATATCTCGCTGATGCCGAAGGGCTCAACAGTTCTGGGAACTCGCACCGAAACCAAGAACGTGAACTCCCTGCGCTCAATTGAAGCAGCATTGACCTACGAAATGCGTCGTCAGGCCGCTATCTTGCTCGCTGGTGGCAAGGTCAAACAAGAGACACGGATGTGGCAGGAATCTTCTGGGGTTACCACCCCTGGACGTTCCAAAGAGCAGGCAGAAGACTACCGTTACTTCCCCGAGCCAGATCTGGTTCCGGTAGCCCCAAGCCGCGAGTGGGTTGAGCAGCTACGTCTCACTATTCCAGAAGCCCCAAGTCTGAAGCGCAAGCGTCTTCAGGCTGAATGGAAGCTCTCCGATGCTGAGTTGCGCGACATCATCAACGCCGATGCACTCAATCTCATTGAAGCGACTGTTGCCGCAGGCGCGACGCCTGCCAGCGCAAAGAAGTGGTGGCTCACAGAGCTGTCACGTCGCGCCAATGAGGCCGGTGTTGAGCTTACTGAGCTTGGCATGACTCCAGCTCAGGTCGCCCAGCTTCAAGAACTTGTCGCTGCTGGCACGATCAATGACACCTTGGCCCGTAAGGTCATCGACGGTGTCTTGACTGGTGAAGGTTCCCCTGAGGATGTTGTCGCTGGTCGCGGTTTGGCTATCGTGGCTGACGATGGAGCACTCCAGCTCGCCGTCGATCAAGCAATCGCTGCGAATAGTGCTGCGGCAGAGAAGATCAAAGCTGGTGATCAGAAGCCGATGGGTGCACTCATGGGCTCGGTGATGCGCTCGATGTCAGGTAAAGCTGATGCGCAGAAGGTTCGTGAGTTGATCCTGGCTACCTTGTCTGCGAGCTAACACAGGAGATAACAATGTGGTTGCTGAGTGTCATTGGCACTCAGCAACCACTGTTGTTGTATGCGTACTCGCCTTAGGATGAGGAACCATGAAGCGCACTGTCGACGATGCCGGATTCTTTCGTCTAAAAAACATCACCGTGTGGATTGGACTTGGCTGCGCCGTGATCGGTCTGGCTGGGTGCATGCTCTATATCGGAATGGATTGGATCAATCCCGGTGGAGAAGATGAGACGGCGGGGTTAGGCGGTGGAGCCCTAGTCTTGACTACCGGAAAAAGTCTGAACGGAGCCTGGATTCAAGCTGTTGGGTTGGCGCTCTTCCCACTTCTCTTCCTCATCGTTTTAGTGGGACCTACTATGCGTCGGATCTTTGCGACGGTATCGACCTTCATTGGGCTGTGTTACAGCTGGGTCGGGCTAACCTTTGTTATTCCTGAGGCAGCAATTGAAGCAGCAACAAAAAAGTATCCTCCTACGCTCACCGGGGAAGCTCACCACTTTGGCATGGCTGGGTTACTGCTGGTTCTTGGCTCCATCTTGATCGTGTTCTGGCCTGGTCAAGCCCAACGGCTGCAATCAACAGCAGATAAGAGTGGCTGGATCGTCGTGCCACGAGGTGAGGATCCCACCACGGCCCACTAGACTCTCGCCTATGGCACCTCGAGGATATTCAGCCGCATCACGGCAGGAAGCGTTGAATCGAGCGACCCAAGCAGCGCAGTTACGACGAAAAGTGCTGTGGGGTCTTGTCGTCTTTATTGTCATCGTTGTACTCGTGACGGCAGTTCCTATCGTCATCAACACGGTCCGGTCCAAAGCTGAGCCAACGATCCCTCCTGATCAAGCTCGAATTATGGTGACAGTTGAATCAGCCCAACCGCTGACCTTTGCCCAAGGGAATCCGGGAAAAACAGTCAGCATTGTTGAGGATCCTACGTGCACCCATTGCCAGGAGTTAGAACACAAACATGGTGAGGTTCTGGCCCAAGCAACACGCGATGCAAAGATCACGTTGCAGCTATTTCCCGTTCAATTTGTCGATCTCACCACTGCTGCAAGGTTAAACAATGCTCTGGCATGTGCTGCAGTCCAAGGGGTTGGCTTGCGTTATCACGCAGGGATCTATGCCAATCCACAACTGGAATGGAATCAGCACCAGGTGCTAGCCCTTTTCTCTGGAATGGGAGATGGACTCGACCATGCTGATTTCGCCACCTGTGTTGAAACTGAACGTTACCGCGATTGGCAAACGTCGCTTAATGCTGCGGTTGCGGCACAAGGCATCCATGAAACTCCACGGCTCACACTCAACGGTGAGCAGCTTGACTGGTCAAGCATTTCCGCACAATCTTTAGCAGGACGGCTGTCATGATCGCCCATTTTCTCCCGAGTCCGCCGATCAATGGCTTCACACTGGGTCCGCTTCACATCAGGTTCTATGCATTGTGCATTTTGACTGGCATTATCGGCGCATGGTGGCTCACGAGTAAACGTTGGGAAGCACGAGGCGGGAAGAAAGAACAGCTCGAAACAGTCCTCTTCGTTGCCGTCTTCTCCGGGATTATTGGGGCACGGCTGTACCACGTTGTCACTGATCATCAGCTCTACTTCGGTTCTGGGCGCCACCCTCTTGATGCAGTGAAGATCTGGAATGGTGGTTTAGGGATTTGGGGTGGTATTGCTGGTGGCGCACTTGGAGCGTGGCTAGCCTCGCGACGTTATCAGATCCGTTTCAGCGCCTTAGCCGACATCATTGCTCCGACCTTGCCCTTAGCTCAAGCTGTAGGGCGTCTAGGTAACTGGTTCAATCAGGAGCTTTTTGGGCGTCCATTGGATAAGCCCTGGGCACTGTCGATCGATCCACTCAACCGTCCTCGTGGCTATGAGGACTACGCGACATTCACCCCAACATTTCTCTACGAGATCGGCTTCTTGCTCATCATTGCTGTGATCTTGTTCACCGTTGAGCGTCGCTTTGTCTGGGGTAGAGGAAAGGTTGTCTGGCTCTACGTCTTTGGCTACACCGTTGGCCGGGCTTGGGTTGAGAGTCTGCGTATCGATACTGCACGTCATATTGGCCGATTTCGGCTCAATGAGTACACCAGCTGGATTCTCATGGCTATTGCTGGAGCCTTCCTGTGCTACCTCTGGGCAACCAAACCAGGACGCTTAAGCGTGTACCGTAGCGCCCCAACTGATGATGTAGAGGTAGTGACGCCCTTAACCACAGACTAGCCCCCGAGCTTTTATGGGCGGCAAGCACAAGTGTCAGTGGGCGCAGGTAGGGTAGAGCAGCGACGAAGGAAAGGTGGATCTTGTGGGCGATAGCTTCGTTCATCTGCACTGTCACACGGAATATTCCATGTTGGATGGTGCCGCCAAGAACAAGTTGCTATTCGCTGAGGTTGAGCGTCAGGGGATGCCAGCGGTTGCGATGACAGATCATGGCAACATGTTTGGCGCATACGAGTTCTTCCAGACATCAAAAGGCCACGATGGTGTGAAGCCGATCATCGGTATTGAGGCCTACGTCGCTCCATCAAGTCGGCATAATCGGGTGCAGGAGTTTTGGGGAGCACGACGCGGA
>JBOFIQ010000395.1:0-12863 GCA_051650245.1 Propionibacteriaceae bacterium
ATGACTGCCTCTTGGGTGGTGGGGTGTCCATGTCCAGGAACAATGACGGCATCTGGGCGGGTATTTTGGACCAGGAGGTCAAGGGTTTTTGCCCACCCATTGATGTCGGTATCGGCACCAAAGCAGGGGTCATTTTCGATGCTGACCAGATCCCCGGCAAAGAGCACTCGTGCATCAGCAACATTGATCCATACGTCGCCGGTGGTGTGAGCCGGGCCGGTGTGCAACATCTCCACGAAACGATCACCCAGATCGACGACCTCAGCCTGGGTAAAGAGTCGTTGGGGCGCGACGATATCTGAAGGGGTAAGGCCAAGACGCTTCGCCTCTCCCTCAATAGCGTCATCGCGGTACTGATCTGCCAGCGATTCCTGCCCGTAACTGGTCAATGCCGCCAACCCTGATAATCCGAACCAGTGCGCAGCATGATGGTGAGTAATGACGACGTGGCGTACCGGCACCCCGGAACGTTCTTCAGCGCTACGGCATAGGTCGCGGGCCTGCTCGGGGTAGGTGCCAGCGTCGATGAGTAGTGCTTCACGAGTGCCAGCGACTAATCCGATAGTGGTATTACCAGGCTCAGCCGTTGCTATCCAACATGCTGGCGCAATCTCAGCCCATGGGCTGTTCTTCCACGTCATGGGCGCAGCCTAGCGAACCACCATAGGATTGTGCCATAGGGCAGGAAGGAAACCGATGCACGTCTACCAGGTTGCAGACGTCTTACGTTGGGTTGATCTCTCGGGCGTTTTCGCCAATGCGCTGCTGGGTGGTGTGATTGCTCGGCGCGAGAAACTTGATCCCATCGGCTTCATCGTGCTTGCCATCATGTCTGGTCTTGGTGGTGGTCTTATTCGTGACGTTCTTCTCGACGTTGGGCCGCCTGCAGCATTCCTCGATAATGCCTATCTCTGGACGGCTTTCGCTGGAGCTGGCGTGAGCTACCTCGTACACCTGCGCGGACGCTGGTGGAATATCAGCTTTACCCTCATCGACGCACTGGCGCTGGGGGCATGGAGCGCGGCAGGTGCAACCAAGGCACTCATGTTGGGCTTGGGCTGGCTCCCGGCCATCATGATCGGCACGATAGCGGCCGTTGGTGGTGGCATGATCCGCGATATTACGTTGCGGCGAGTACCGGGCGTTCTCGGTGGTAACACGCTGTATGCGACCTGTGCGGCTGCTGCCAGTGCGATTGCGGTGTTCTGCACGCATGCTGGCTACTTTTCCCTGGCCCTGGTCGCAGGCATGGTGTCGGGCGGTGGGTTGTGCTTGCTCGCGCGCTGGCGCGGCTGGGTGCTACCGGAAGCTGATGCGTGGAGCTGGACCGGGGTCATCCCTTCGTTCTACAGGGAACGGATGCAACTACGGGCGGCGCGACGTCGCCATCGTCGCGATGTGGTGCACAAAGGTCAGCATCACGAACGCTGAGGGCGATTGAAGGCTGCGCACATCCTTGAGTACAACCGCTAGACTGGCACTCGTCGTTTGAGAGTGCTAGCGGAGGAGGCGTCATGCTGGATGAGCGTAAGCTCGACGTCTTGCGCGCCATCGTGACCGACTACGTCCATAGCCAAGAGCCAGTGGGGTCGCGGGCCTTGGTAGAGCGCTATCAACTCGGGGTGTCTTCGGCAACGATCCGCAACGACATGGCAGTACTTGAAGATGAGGGCTACATCACCCAGCCACATACCTCGGCAGGACGAGTCCCTACCGATAAAGGCTACCGGTTGTTCGTTGATCGGCTCGCGGGGGTTAAACCACTCAGCCTCGCTGAGCGTAGAGCAATCTCGACCTTTCTCGACGGGGCACTTGATATCGATGAGGTGATGAACCGCACGGTGCGGCTACTGGCTCAGGTCACCCATCAAATCGCGATGGTGCAATATCCAGTCTCTAGTTCAGCGGTGGTACGGCATATCGAGTTAGTGTCGCTATCGGCAGATCGTGGACTGATGGTCGTGATCAATTCATTGGGACGAGTAGAGCAGCGAGTGCTGGAGTTACCGCCCCATGACGAAGACACCTTGATGACGTTACGGACCAAGCTCAACGCCGCCACGGTAGGTAAAACGCCAGCGCGAGCTGCGGAAAAGTTACCTCTTGTCCTTGACGATATTGCTCCTGAGCAGCGCCCACTCGCAGCGCGGTGTATCTCGATGATGCTCGATATGTTGGCTGCTGACTCCTCGATGCGGCTTGTTGTGGGGGGAGTACAAAACCTCGCGGGCTTTGCCACTGACTTCCATCATGTTGTCAGCCCGATCTTGGCAGCGCTGGAGGAGCATGTGGTGCTACTGAAGCTGCTCTCCGAAATCCCAGCTACCCAAGACGTGAGTGTGCGGATTGGTCAAGAAATTTCAGACGAAAAGTTCCATGCTACGAGCGTTGTGGCAACAACGTACGCAGCAGATGACACTACGGGTGCCACGCTTGGGATCGTCGGTCCCACGCGTATGGATTACCCCTCAACAATGGCCCTCGTGCATGCAGTAGCACGTTACGTGGGTCGCTATCTGGCGGAAGGCTAGGGTACGTGGCCAGCAAGGATTACTACGCAATTCTCGGTATCGCACGCGATGCGGATCAGGCAGAAATTAAGAAGGCCTACCGCAAGCTTGCAATGAAATTACACCCGGATGTTTCAACTGAACCCGATGCTGAGGTTAAGTTCAAAGAAGTTAGCGAGGCCTATGAGGTCTTGTCTGATGAGAACAAGAAGAGCATTTACGACCGTGGCGGGGACCCGCTAGGCGGGGCAGCAGGTGGTTTCGGTGCCGGCGGTTTTGGCTTTGGCGACGGCATGGGTGGCATCGGCGATATCTTGGGTCACTTCTTCGGCGGTGGCGGATCATCGCGGGGTCCACGTCAGCGCAGCCGCCGTGGGCAAGATTCATCGATCCGGTTACGCCTCGATCTTGCAGATGCAGCTTTTGGTGCGACCAAGCAGATCAATGTGGAAACCTATGTGATGTGTTCCTCGTGCCAAGGTAATGGCTCAGCTAATGCGGCATCACCGGTGCAATGCCAAGGCTGTAAGGGTCGTGGCGAGGTCGCCACGGTGCAGCAGACGATCTTGGGTACGGTTCAGTCGATTCAGCCCTGCCCGCAATGTCGCGGCTATGGCAGCATCATTGAGAAGCCTTGTGCGGACTGCTCTGGTGAAGGACGTGTCCGTAGCCAGCGTCAGATCAGCGTGGTTATTCCTGCAGGTATCGCCACCGGGCAGCAGCTCCGTCTTGATTCTCAAGGTGAGGTTGGCACGGGAGGCGGACCTGCCGGTGATCTCTACGTCGAGATCGCGATCAAGGATCATGAACAGTTCAAGCGTGACCGTGACAATCTTGAGGTCGTCGTCCGGCTGCCCATGACCGCTGCAGCGCTGGGCACGGAAATCACGATTCCGACCCTTGAAGCTGACCGCGATGACTTGCCCCAGGCCGAGAAGTCGGTGGTTGTCACTATCCCCGCAGGAACGCAAAGTGGTACTCGCCTGGTCGTTCCAGAAAAGGGCATTCCCAAGCTCCGTGCGAAGGGGCGTGGTGATATCGGGGTCACCATCATCGTGCTCACCCCAACCAAGCTCAATAAAGAGCAAAAGGAGTTACTACGTCAGCTCGCATCTGTGCGTGAAGAGCAGCAGCCTGAGGTCGTGGTGGAGCGCCATAGCCGGGGTATGTTCAGTTGGCTCAAGGACACCTTCGCGTGACCTCGGCGCTCTTTCTCGTAGAAGATCCCCCGGCGTGGGACGCTGTTGCGCCAGGGGCCTCGATCATGGTGACCGGCGATGAAGGTAAGCATGCTGTCGCGGTGCGTCGGATTAAGCCAGGCGAACAGGTCTTTGTAGCCGATGGTCGGGGACAGGCGATTTTCGGTGAAGTTCTCAGCGCAGATAAACGTGGTCTAGATGTGCGCTGTGATGAGATCTTGACTGCTCCTGCGCCAGACTTGGCCGTGACCGCAGTACAGGCATTAGCTAAAGGTGACCGTAGCGAACTTGCCGTGGAAACGATGACGGAACTTAGCGTTGCCACCATCGTGCCGTGGCAAGCAAGTCGGTCTATCGTGCGGTGGAGCGAGGGAGAGCGCGGTGCCAAGCAGCTATCGCGGTGGCAATCGACAGCGCGAGAAGCAACAAAACAGTCACGCCAATTCCGTATCCCCGAGATCGCGGCATGTGCAAGCACTAAAGAGGTCTGTGCACGGATCGCGACAGTCGATTGTGCCGTGATTTTGCATGAGGCAGCAACGGTGACGCTTGCTGAACACCTCACCTCATGGCGTGCCGACAAGGGAAAATATCCTGCGACAGCATTGATCATTACCGGTCCAGAAGGCGGTATTTCCCCCGACGAGCTAGATGCTTTTATCGCTGCGGGTGCGCACCCAGTACTCATCGCTGACCATGTGGTGCGGGCTTCTACCGCAGGAGTCGTGGCACTAGCGCAGTTGCACGCACTGGGAGGAGTAGACCATGGCTGAGGGCTTTAGTTTTGATGAAGGGACATACCTCGACAACGGGCTAGGGCGTACCGGCACGATTCATACACCGCACGGTGACATCGCAACGCCAGCATTCATCGTCGTGGGTACGAAGGCCACCGTGAAGTCGGTCATGCCCGAGGAAGTAGCCAAGGTTGGCGCCCAAGCGGTGCTGGCAAATGCCTATCACCTGTACCTCCAGCCAGGTACCGATATTGTCGATGAGGCTGGTGGCTTGGGTCAATTTATGAACTGGACAGGGCCCACGTACACCGACTCGGGCGGTTTCCAGGTGATGAGCCAAGGGGTTGGCTTCAAGAAGGTACTGGCGATGAATACCGTCGGTGTCACCAATGATGACGTGATCGCTGATGGCAAAGAGCGAATGGCTCACGTCGACGAAGATGGGGTGACATTTAAGTCATTCCTCAACGGTGACCTACATCGCTTCACTCCGGAAGTATCGATGCAGGTGCAGCATCAGATCGGTGCAGACATCATGTTTGCCTTTGATGAACTGACCACATTGATGAACTCGCGCGGGTATCAAGAGGAATCTTTGGAGCGCACACGCCGTTGGGCACAACGCTGCTTGGCTGAGCACCGTCGCCTTACAGATGAACGTACTCATCGTCCCTATCAGGCACTCTTTGGCGTGATCCAAGGGGCGCAATATGAGGACTTACGCCGAACCGCGTGCCGTGATTTAGGCTCAATGACGATCAACGATCAGCAATTCGATGGTTTTGGCATTGGTGGAGCTCTGGAAAAGGAAAATCTTGGCACGATCGTCAGTTGGTGTGCAGAGGAACTCCCCAACAGCAAACCACGACATCTCCTCGGAATCTCTGAGCCAGATGACTTCTTTGCTGCGATTGAAACTGGTGCCGATACTTTTGACTGCGTGAATCCGTCCCGGGTAGCCCGTAATGGGGCGATCTATACCAAGGATGGGCGCTATAACGTTCAGGTTGCTGCCTCACGGCGAGCTTTCGTGCCGCTTGAAGAGGGCTGTGGTTGCTATACCTGCACCCACTACACCCGGGCCTATGTCCATCATCTATTCAAAGCTAAGGAGATGCTGGCCTCGACGCTGGCGACGATCCATAACGAATATTTCACCGTCGGGCTGGTCGATGAGATTCGCCGCTCAATGGAATCGGGAGATTTCGCCGCGTGTAAGCAGGAGTGGCTCGGCCGGTTCTACGCTGGTAAGAAAATGCAGGGCAGCTAGACTGCACTGTGATGTAGCGACATCACGATAGTTCGGGGAATAATTTATGAGCTTGCGCCACCTCACCAGATCAACATCATGGTCTGTGGCTATTGAGACCGGTACGCGTTGGATGACGCTGGTCTTCATGGTGTGCGCGCTCACTCCCGGACTCGCACTGTGGTTCGGCCCCCAGCGCGCACCCAAGCAGATGCTCGAGGGCATGGCCTTACTGAGCGTCGTGGGTATCTGGCTCGTCGTAAGTTTTTGGATCAAGTTACGGCACTGGAGCGTGTACGCATGTGCCGTCGCAGGCGCGGTTGCGGGGGAGTACCTCATCGCGAAGGCAATTCCGCCTACTCCCGATTGGCTAGCATCGTGGCCTTTCGTCATTATTTTGGGGATTACCGCCACGCTCTCCGTCCAGCTACGCGGGAAACTGCGCTATGCGCCACCGCTGGTGATTTGGCTGGCAGGAGTAGGCCTACGTCTCGTGTTCGTCCAGGACCATTCCCTCCTATGGCGAGCTCTCGTCATTGAGATGTTCGAGATGGTTGGCCTGCTTGTCTCAGCATCAATGACGATGGATGGCTTGTTCCGGTGTGCCATTGAGGCCGATGACATCACCGAGAAGTTACTTGCGCAGAATGCACGTGAAGAAGGTGCTCGACGTCTTGCCCGCGAGCGCGACGCGGCAGAGCGTTTTATCCATGACACCGTAGTTCACGCATTGCGTGCAGTAGCGCTTCCTGATGATGCAGTCTCGGCCCAAACTGCACGAGCATACTGTCAGCAAGCGATCTTGGCTCGCCAAGATGAGTCATCATTGGCTGAATCAGAATCGCTGGCTGTGGCATTACAAGCGGTAGTGGATCAGGCTCCGGTTATCGCGACGATTGAAGGAACCTCACCAGTCTTGCCCGGACCAGAAACCTCAGCAATCACCACCGCAGTGCGTGAGGCGCTGCGTAACGTGAAGTTCCACGCGGGCGTTGATCGAGCCACGATTCGCATAGACCGTTTGGCCCTTGGTGGCGTCCGCGTAACGGTCAGCGATACCGGCGTCGGTTTTAGCAATGCAACGCCCTATGGACATCGCGGTATTCGAGATGTGATTACTGGCGGCATGATGGCCGTCGGTGGTAGCGCCCGGGTCGTCAGTACTCCTTGTGTCGGTACTGAGGTGATCCTTGACTGGCAGCCAGCAAGTGTGGGGCCATCGCGCACGGCACTCTTGACGGAACTTTCCGACCAAGCTCGGCGTACGTTGAATCTGTGCCCGCTGCCGTGGATCATGAGCACTTTTGGTGCGACCTTATTCCTCACGATGGTGTCCTTTGACCGTGTTGCCCTCATCGTGGCAGCCACGATGATCATGCTGGCTGCGCTTACACTCGGGATTAAAAATAGCTCTGTCTTGAGCCGCTCGACAGGATTGTTGCTCTGGCTTACCGCCACAGCAGGCACAGTGATCAATGTCTTTGAGATACCGATCCATGGCGCTCGCGACAGTATGTTTCCGCTATCAGCAGCAGGTGCTGCCTTACTCATGTTCTTGGTCTTTTTCCGTCCCTTGCGCGAAAGTATCGGCGCGGTCGTGACCTACCTCATCATCACGATGGGTTTGCTGCTCTTGCGCTTAGGCCCGGCCAATACCATCCCTGAGTTCTTGCCTTCGCTATGCGGTCAAACTGCGGTGCTAGCAGTGGCCTTAGCTTTGCGTTTCATCGTCGATGGTATTGGTGAGGATGCGCAAGCAACCTCGCAACAAGATCATGAGCGAGCTACTCGCAAGCAGGCGTCGTTGGTGTCCTTGGAGGCCCAAGAACGGGTCCGACGATTGAACCCGGCAAACGCATTTTTGCGCCGTATCGCCTATGGCGAACTTACTGCCGATGATGAGTCAGTCAAGCAGCGTGCTCATCTCTTTGAGCTTGCTTTACGCGACGAATTACATCTTCACGGTGCCGTGCCTGGTGAGCTGTCGCTGATCTTGTGGCGGTTGCGTGAGGACGGTTGGCAGGTCACTCTCAATCTGACTTTGGCGCAGTTAAGTGACAATGTGTCAGCAATTAGTACCTTATTGTCGGCTGCCGAAGGTAACGCCATTGGTCGATTGACCGTATCGCACAGCGATGGGCAGGTATCCTTGCTCGCGGTCCCTGCTGTGACAGTGCCACTGTCTGGTCTTCCATTGGGGGCAACGGTGTCAGCCAATGATGAGTTCTCGACGTGGTCACTACCAGCACTACTTACCGATGGTTCATAACGCTTCAGAGGAAGGGATACGGATGCAGACTTCGCCAGCACTTCGTCTTGCCGCACTAGATGATCACGATATCGTCTTGCTCGGGGTCCGCTCACTGCTTGCTGAAAAAGCACCAGAAATGGCAGTGGTTGCGGTCGGCGCTACGGTGGAAGAGCTCGTCACGAAGCTGCACCAGGGTGATCCAGTTGATGTCTGTCTACTTGATCTCAATCTGGCGGAGGGCATTATCGTCGAGGCCGCTATTGAAGCATTGCGCCCATATGCTCGTGCCTTCCTGATCTATACCTCGAATGTCACTCCGGTTCCGATTCGCCGTGCAATTGCTGCAGGTGCTGGTGGGGTTGCACTCAAATCAGATCCACCTGCCACGCTGGTGGAATCGATCCGTGACGTAGCTCATGGTGATTTTGCCGTCAGTTCTGATCTGGCATTCATCTTGGCAACTGATCAATTAGTAGCTCCGCAACTAACCTCACGCGAGCAGGAAGCGTTGAAGCTCCTTGCCTCTGGAGTTCCGAAGAAGGTCATCGGTTCACAGATGGACCCGCCGGTCGAGGCGAGTACGGTGGCAACCTATTTCAACCGTATCGCTGCTCGCTACGTCGCATTGGGGCGTGATGTTTCGGGTGCGACCAGCGTCATGCGTGAAGCGATCAAGGATGGCTATCTTCAACCTCCGGCACGGTAGTAGTCCATTGCTCGACTGGAACCCCAGATCGTCGTGAGTGTCGCGCCTGCGGCTAAGCAGCAGATCAGGCAAGATGGGGTCATGCGACAGTAGCCGCATAGACCCGCAGCGATATGAGGACGAGATGGCGACTAATCCACTCCAGCCAGAGCGTGAGCTATACCCTGAGATCGAGCCATATATTTCTGGCTTACTCGACGTTGGCGATGGTCAGCAGATCTATTACGAGGTCTCAGGTAATCCGGAGGGTAAACCGGCTGTCTTCCTTCATGGCGGTCCGGGCGGCGGCACTAGCCCAACGCAGCGGCGGTTCTGGAACCCGGAGAAATATCAGATCATCCTTTTCGATCAGCGAGGTTGCGGCAACTCCACGCCTCATGCATCAACTCCGGGCATCGACATGTCAACCAATACGACGTGGCATCTCGTCGAGGATATGGAGAAGCTACGTCAGTACCTAGGGCTAGAGCGCTGGCAGGTTTTTGGCGGCTCGTGGGGCTCGACGCTGGCACTGGCCTATGCGCAGAAGCACCCAGAACGCGTCACTGAATTGGTCCTGCGAGGGATCTTCACCTTGCGTCGTGCTGAACTCGATTGGTACTACAACGGTCCTGGTGCAGACTTCATCCATCCAGATCGGTGGGAGCTCTATAGTGAACCGCTCGGTGATGGCTTTACCGGGGACCGTATCGCCCGCTACAACGAGATTCTTTTTGGCGATGACCATGAAGCTGCAGGCCGTGCTGGTGTGGCGTGGACAACCTGGGAAGGCGCAACGACGACGCTGATCGTCGATGAAGAACAGCTGGCACACTACAGCGTGCCGGAATTTGCTTTGGCTTTCGCTCGGATCGAGAATCACTACTTCCATCATGCTGGGTGGCTAGAAGAGGGCCAGCTCATCGCTGATGCACACAAGATCAGTCATATCCCGACCGTGATCGTGCAGGGCCGTTATGACACCTGCTGTCCGGTGCGTACTGCCTGGGATCTGCACCGGGCATTGCCGGAGGCTGATTTCCGGATCGTCTTGGCCGGGCACAGCGCTTATGAACCGATGATCGCGTCAGAACTGGTAGCAGCGACAGATCGGTTCGCCACCGCGTAAATTGTGATGGGCGCAGTGCAGGAAGCTGATGAGATCTGGGGCGCTCGTTCTGGGTAGAAACGTGTGTAGCAGCGTAGACTGGGACCACACAATTTTGGAGGGGTTTACCTGACTGAGTCTCACAGTACCGCCGGGGCTTGCCGCACGATAACGGTACCGGCGTCTATTCCTACCGTGTCGGTCTACGGGCCACTCGACGAGTTCATCAAGATTCTTGAGCGCGAGTTGTCCGCGAATGTTCATGCGCGTGGCAATGAGGTGACCTTTACCGGCGCGGCTCATGATGTCGATCATGGGTGTGCGGTGCTCACCGAGATGATCACTATCGTGCGGACCGGGCATGGGCTAAGCACTGCCGATGTGGAACGTATCGCAGGCATGGACCCGGATGCTGAGTTCAGCCCAGCGGAGATCCTCACACATAACATCGTGTCTAGTCGAGGCAAGAATATTCGGCCTAAAACGTTGAATCAGAAGCACTATGTTGATGCGATTGACGCCAACACTGTGGTTTTTGGTATTGGTCCTGCCGGTACCGGTAAAACCTATCTGGCGATGGCAATGCGGTGGCTGCACTCCAAGCCAAGCAGGTCAATCGCATCGTCTTGACCCGTCCGGCGATTGAAGCAGGCGAGCACCTAGGCTTCTTACCCGGAACGCTCCATGACAAGATCGATCCGTATGTGCGTCCGCTCTATGACGCGCTTCACGACATGATCGATCCAGACGCAGTGCCGCGGTTATTGACTGCGGGGATCATTGAAGTTGCGCCCCTGGCCTATATGCGTGGCCGGACGCTCAATGATGCCTTCATCATCTTGGATGAAGCCCAAAATACGAGCGCCGAACAGATGAAGATGTTTCTGACCCGGCTAGGTTTTGGTTCCAAGATGGTGGTCACCGGCGATGTGACCCAAATTGATCTTCCAGGCGGGCAGCGCTCAGGGCTACGCGAAGTCATGTCCATCTTGGACGGCGTCTCTGATATCGCCTTCTGCCAGCTCACCAACCGCGACGTAGTTCGACATAAGCTCGTTGGCCGGATTGTGGCTGCCTATGATCGTTATGAATCCACCCGTGAACCTGTCGCGAAGCAGAACCGAGGACGCAACGCATGATCGATATCCAGAATGAATCCGGTATGGCTGCCGATGAACAGGGATTGGTTCGGCTTGCGAACTTTGCCCTGGCGCAGATGGGAATCCACCCCGATGCCGATCTTGATATCCAGCTCGTCGACGAAGACACGATGACGGCCTATCACCTCAAGTTCATGGACCTACCCGGGCCCACAGACGTCTTGAGCTTTCCCATGGATGAGTTGCGTCCGCCACGCGACGGCGAGGAACCGCCTGTGGGATTGCTTGGCGATATCGTCTTGTGCCCCGCAGTGACTGAGCGACAAGCCGCGTCGATGGGGCGTAGTCCTGCCGAAGAAGCGGAATACCTGCTCGTCCACGGCATTTTGCATCTGTTGGGTTTTGATCATGCTGAACCCGTGGAGAAGGCGGAGATGTTTGGCCTCAACGATGAGATCATCGCTGCCTGGAGACAGGTCCGATGAACGCAACTGATTGGATCATGCTTAGCGTCGCCATCGTGATCGCGTTGGTGACGTCACTGCTGATCACGGCAGAAGCAGCATTGACTGCCTGCACAGTAGGTCGTGCGCAAGCGCTCATTGACGAGGACAAGGCCGGTAGTCAGCGAGTTGTCGCGCTTTGTGAAGATAAAGCGCCTTACCTCAATGCAGTGTTATTGCTGCGGTTGCTCCTTGAAACGGCAGCGACAACGTTGGTCGCATTTGTGGTGTTTTCTCATCTTCAGGTGCTGTGGCAACAGTTGGTCGTCACGATCGCTGTCATGACGTTGGTAAGTTTCCTCTTATGGGGAGTTGCCTCGCGGACGCTGGGGCGCCAACACCCAGGCGGTGTACTGCGCGTGATGGCAGTGCCGATGACCATCATCATGAAGATCTTGAATCCGTTGGTCTTGCTGCTCATCCTCATCGGTAATGCGGTGACTCCCGGTAAGGGATTTACTGAAGGGCCCTTCACCACGGAAGCAGAACTACGCGACTTTATCGATATCGCAGAGTCCAATGCCATTATCGAAGATGATGAGCGCCGCATGATTCACTCCGTTTTTGAGTTGGGTGACACCATCGTGCGCGAAGTCATGGTGCCGCGTACCGATATCGTCTACGTTGAAGCAGACAAAACCTTGCGGCAAGGGATTTCGCTGGCGCTGCGCTCGGGTTTCTCGCGGATCCCGGTGGTAGGCGATAACGGCATTGACGATGTTGTAGGCGTGATGTTCCTCAAGGACTGTATGCGCCGAGTCCATGACAATGAGCAGTCACAGATGACCGAAGATGTTGCATCGGTCATGCGTGAGGTGGTGTGGGTTCCCGACTCAAAACCAGTCGATGAACTATTACAAGAAATGCAGCGGAACCGAACTCATCTTGCCATCGTCAGCGATGAGTTTGGTGGTGTGGCAGGAATCGTCACCATCGAAGATATTTTGGAAGAGATCGTCGGTGAGATCATCGACGAATACGATCAAGATCTTGATGAAGTCATCCAGCTTGATCACGATAGCTATCGAGTGTCCTCCCGTATGTCAATTGACGATTTGGGCGAACTATTTGATCGTGAAATCGATGATGATGACGTTGAAACAGTCGGCGGTTTGCTGGCCAAGCAATTAGGGATGGTTCCTCTTGCTGGCTCCGAGGTGACCTGGGAAGGCCTCAATTTTACTGTGGAACGCTCCACCGGGCGCCGTAAGAATCAGCGCACAATCCTTGTCCACCGCGCCCCGGTCGTAGCGGACGACAATGAGAAAGACACTGACAATGACTGAGTTTCGTTCCGGGTTTGCGTGCTTCGTGGGCCGTCCCAATGCTGTAAAATCGACGCTAACGAATGCCATCATCGGGCAAAAGATTGCCATTGCTTCGTCCAAGCCCCAGACCACGCGCCATACGGTGCGAGGCATCGTGACTCGCGACGATGCGCAACTGGTCTTGATCGATACCCCAGGGCTGCACAGGCCCCGGACTCTGCTAGGCGAGCGACTCAATGATGTGGTGCGCAAT
>JBOFIQ010000396.1:0-1114 GCA_051650245.1 Propionibacteriaceae bacterium
CCCATTCACCGAGAACATGGAACTACTTGATGAAGTACCGCCCTCGCAACGTCGCGTGCCACGCGAAGCTAAGGGCATTGATCGAATCAGTGTGCATGCAGTTGGCCGTCGCGTTCGTATCATCGGCGACTACTCGGTAGCGACAGTTGTTGCTGAAGGACCTCATGTCCTGCGTCGTAATGGTTCGATTCTTGACGTCAGTTCCGACGGTGAGATCGGGCCGTCATTGGACGGCTTTTCTATGTTGCGTCCACCGCGTTCCTTGGACGATCTGCGGTCGATGAGCTTGGGCAAGGAACTATTCTTGCGAGTCAATCCAGGGGTTATCGTCGATGCTGAGGTCACCGCAGGAAGCCTGACCTGTGACAAGGTCGCGTACCTGGGCAAGGTTCGAGTCACCGCTGGTGCGACCAAGATCACGGGCGTTGCTGAGATCAATGACGCATTGATTCAGGCGGGACAAGCCTCCATCTCTGGCTCAATCCGCACCGGTCGTAGTCGGCTGCGTGTGGAATCCGGCAATGCCAATATCACCCTTGATGAGCACAGCAATGTCACCGTTCGTGCCGAAGCTCAGCTTGGTCGAATCCATTGGGTCGGACAACCGCAGATGGATGAAATGGTGCTCGGTAATGGCTCGGCCCGGTTCGATATCGGTGTGGTCATGGGCAATGCGAATATCGATCTTGGAACACGAGAGTGAGCCAATATCGCGCGCCGCGTGATTGCCCCGTGTGCGATGAGGAACTTCATCTCAGCCGGGTAGGTTGCCCAAGCTGCGGCACAGAAATCATTGGCGAGTTTCAGCGTTGCTCATTTTGTGCGCTCGACGATGCCGACGTCGAGATGCTGCGGGTATTTCTTGCTTCACGAGGCAATATGCGTGAAGTGGGGAAGTACCTGGGGGTTTCCTACCCAACAGCACGCCAACGCTACAGCGAACTTTTGGTCAAACTAGGGATGGCGGGTGCCGACGATGAGGCGATAGCGCAGTCGATTGAGCAGATCTTGGCAGCCGTCGCCGATGGTGCGATCACTGCCGAACACGCAGAACGGCTACTAGCCCTGGCCTAGTACGAGAGAAATGTCGTGTGCCGCTATGACAAGCGGCACA
>JBOFIQ010000397.1:0-2051 GCA_051650245.1 Propionibacteriaceae bacterium
GGAAGCTCATCGATGTGGAGATTCCCAAGCCGATGCCGCGCATGAGCTGGCATGACGCGATGGATAACTATGGCTCGGATAAGCCTGATCTTCGCTTTGCTAACCCCATCAAGGAGGTCACGGAGGTCTTCACGAATACGGAGTTCCGGGTCTTCCAGAATGAGTATGTTGGTGCTGTGGTCATGCCTGGTGGCGCGGCTCAGCCACGTCGTACGTTCGACGCGTGGCAAGAGTGGGCAAAGCAGCGTGGCGCTAAGGGCCTGGCCTACATCACCATTGCTGACGATGGAACGCTCGCTGGCCCGGTTGCAAAAAATATCTCCGACGATGAGAAGGCCGCAGTCGTTGCTGCTACCGGCGCCAACCCCGGCGATTGCTTGTTCTTCGCTGCTGGCGCTCGTAAGAGCTCCCAAGAACTTCTTGGTGCAGCTCGTCTCGAAATTGGCAAGCGCTGCAACTTGATCCCGGAGAACTCCTGGTCATTCGTCTGGGTTGTGGATGCTCCGATGTTCAAGGCCGCCTCAGAAGCGAAGGCAGAAGGCGATGTTGCCATGGGCGCAGGCTCCTGGACCGCTGTGCATCACGCCTTCACTTCGCCCAAGCCTGAGTGCCTTGATACCTTCGACACTGATCCCGGATCAGCGCTGTCCTATGGCTATGACTTCGTCTGCAACGGTGTCGAGGTCGGCGGCGGCTCCATCCGTATTCACCAGCGTTCGGTGCAGGAGCGGGTGTTCAAGGTGATGGGCCTGACCGATGAAGAGGCTCAAGAGAAGTTCGGGTTCTTGCTCGATGCGTTCCAGTACGGCGCACCGCCGCATGGCGGTATTGCCTGGGGCCTTGACCGCTTGGTGATGCTCCTTGGTGGTTTCGACACCATCCGCGACGTCATCGCTTTCCCGAAGTCAGGTGGCGGTTTTGATCCCTTGACGCAAGCCCCTGCCCCCATCACGGTGCAGCAGCGTCGTGAAGCTGGCGTTGATGCCAAGCCTGCGGAGAAGAAGGCTGCTGAGCAGCCAGCATCGGCATAAGTGATCGCTGTGTGGGGGTCGTGATTATTCACGGCCCCCACACAGCGTTTATCCAGTGCCCGTCATGCGGCCATCTATTGCTAGGCTTTTGAGGAGGAGAGTGAGGCTTCCCATGTCGAATACCACCAGTGTGAGCGGGCAATCCTCGATCTCATCGTCGGCTACACCACCTAGCCACGACGACACTGCCTCTGCACTCACTATTCAGCCTGAAGTAGAGCGCTATAACTTTCACCAGCCTGTTCCCACGATCATCGAAACACCCGCCCAATGGCGTGCTCGACGTCCGTGGAGCGTCACAGCCGCAGTTGCGATCTTTGTCGCAGTTGGGGGTTCCGCCCAATTTTTTGCTCACTCGCTTGATCCATCAAGTTTTGCTGCACCAGCGTTGGTCTGGTCCATGGTCTGGGAAGCCCGAGTTATCGGTATCGCTTTCATCGTCTTGGCTTTAGCTTTGGCGTGGTATGGCAAAAAATGGATCGTCATGGCGCTGCTGGCTATCTCATCGATTACTGCTATCGAATGTGTCGCTTTGCCGTTTCGGATTCCCAATGATCGAAGTTTTATTCCTACCGATCAGGCAGTCGATCCGACCTTATCCATGGGCAATAGCCCATGGCCGACGGTGGTGCTGTTGGCATTGGTCATCGCGTGCCTCCTGGCGGTATTACTCAGCACGTCACGCGATTGGTATGGCGATGGCGACCTAGTAGTTCAGCCCGCATCAGCCACAGCATCTACCAATCCATGATCAGATAGCCCGCAGCCAGCGCCCGCTATTCCAGCCTAGGATGAAACTATGAGTGAAGATCTCTTCGGCGAGTATGAGCAGCCCGTATCAGCCGGGTTAGCTGGAACACTCCAAGGAGCAGATCACGCTGATCTTCCACTTGCCGTGCGACTTCGACCACGCACCATTGACGACATCGTGGGCCAGCAGCACCTACTCAAACCTGGCTCACCGCTACGCCGTTTAGCCGAGGGCCAGCCTATGTCGGTCTTCCTCTGGGGGCCGCCAGG
>JBOFIQ010000398.1:0-2205 GCA_051650245.1 Propionibacteriaceae bacterium
TCGCGGCTCAGGCCGATGCTACGGGGGTAGTGCCCCGAGTGCGGATGGTGCTTTCGGGGACCATGCTGTACTCCATGTCAGAGGGGGTAGCAGAGCTACATGCGGTCGATGTGGCCAAGCAAGGTCGAGAGTTATGGGCCTATACCTTGCCAGGGACTAAGACGGCTCCGCTCGTCGCGCAGGTGGAAATGGCTGGCCCCGGCGCGCCGGTGGTAAGCCCGGACAAAGCGGTGGTCTATGCCGCTGCATTCACTGCTGATCCCACGAACCCGCACAACACGATGCAGGGAGCAGCGCAGAATCCGCAACAAATGGTGGTAGCAGCACTCGATAGTGCAACCGGAAAACCCCGTTGGCAGATGACCTTCGATGCTGCGCACTGGGATCCGGTCAATAGCCAGACCACTCCAGAGACGGCATTCACGCTCCCCGTTGATCTGAGTTGGGCTAAGTCTGGGGTACTCATCGCACATGCCAAATACGTCACGATCGGTATTGACCCTGCGAGCGGCAAAGAGCTGTGGCGCTTGGATAAAACCAAGACACTGCGTACCGATGATGCGGGCAATGTTTTCGCGGTGACAACTGGGGTTGCAGGCGGCCAGCTCTTGGCCTTCGATGCCACGACTGGTGCTGTAGGAGCACCATTGCTCAGTGGTGTCATGACGGCTACTGTGCTTCGCTCAAGTGGAGCGACAACGCTCCTTGCGGTGACGCAAAAAGACACCCCAGCACAGGCCTCACTTGTTGCTGTCAGCGGTAACGCGGCAACGGTAGTGGGTCAGTTTGAGGGTAACCCCAGTTGCCCCTTCCAGCCAGGAACCTCGGCGCTGGTCTGCGTCGCACCGACGGGTGAACTCACGCTCTATGACCCCGCTACCGCAGCAGTTGTGTCCCATAGTGATCCAACAATCGCACCAGTAGGCCCCACTGTTTTTGGGAGTACCGTCTACGTCACAACGGGGAAAACAGGCCTTGCCTATGGCCCAGACGGTAAGCAAATGGGGGCTGGCTTGGCCTTTAACCCGGTCCTCGTCAATGAGTACGGGGCAGTGAGCGTCACTGGCCGCAAAATTGCCTGGTACCCAGTTTTGTGATTTCTCTTTGGAAGTGCGGGTTTCCCGCCTAATCTCGGCTTATGGAGAAATTGGACCCGAAGAAGATCACAGACATCGGCCCCAAGCCGATCGTGCTCGATATTGAGGCGGCCCAGGAGGCCAACGACAACTACCGCACTACCGTGTGGACCGGTGTGTACATGCAGCTCACGCTGATGACGATTCCTGTAGGTGGCGATATTGGTCTGGAGCAGCATCCTGACACGGATCAGTTCCTCCGTATCGATGCTGGTCAGGGTAAAGCCCTCATCGGCCCGGCCGAGGATCAGCTCACCGAGCAGGACGTCGAGGACGGCTTTGCCGTGATCGTGCCTGCAGGGCAGTGGCACAACATCGTCAATACCGGCGACGAACCACTGCGACTCTACGCGCTGTACTCCCCGTCACACCACAAGCAGGGCATCGTGCACAAGACGAAGGACGACGCCGAACGCGACGAAGAACTCGGCCTTGATGAGCCGCCGTCGTGGACGCACCAGCCAGAGGCTGCGAAGTAACGCTGTCGTACTGCCAGTAGTTTCTACGGGACCCAAGCACATGCTTGGGTCCCGTATTTACGTTATGGGGGAGCGCCGCGTTACGAGCACAAGGCGGTCAGGTAGATTGTGGCTCGTGGTTGATTCCGTGACGCACGCCGCCGAAACCCCCGATACCGCGCAGCCTTGGGCCGAGCTTGGTGTGAAACAGGATGAGTACCAGCGCATCCGTGACATTCTTGGCCGTCGCCCAACTGGAGCTGAACTGGCCATGTACTCCGTGATGTGGTCGGAACACTGCTCATATAAGAGTTCGAAGAAACATCTCAAACGTTTTGGGGTGCTACCGAAAGTGACCCCGCGCGGCCCGCTGTTGGCCGGTATTGGCGATAACGCCGGCGTGGTCGATATCGGTCATGGTTTGGCAGTGACCTTCAAGGTCGAGTCCCATAATCACCCCAGCTATGTGGAGCCATATCAGGGTGCGGCAACAGGCGTTGGTGGCATCGTCCGCGACATTATCGCGATGGGAGCCCGTCCGATTGGGGTCATGGACCCGCTACGTTTTGGCCCCCTCGATGCTGCGGATACGCGTCGAGTATTGCCTGGAA
>JBOFIQ010000399.1:0-1697 GCA_051650245.1 Propionibacteriaceae bacterium
TACTCCGGTAATACAACGCTGGCTTCACCACGCAGAGCATCAACCCTTTCAATCCACTGTGCCATTCGAGCGCCAACCTCCGGATGGCTTGGAGGGATCATCCCTTCTGGAAAAGCCTGAATGTTATGTTGACGCCAATTCCCAGGACTCTCGGCTGGAAAAGCATGTGGATGAGGAGCTACTTCCCAAACAGGATTCATCGTCTTGTAGTGGATCGTGCGAATCTCCTGCAAACTTACCAACTGCCCCGTGGTCCAATCGCCTGGCTCGAGAGCCTGCCCATAGACCCATTTTGCAGCGTTGCCGTAGCCAATGACCTCCATGTACTCACGCAGCTCTTTAGATCCAACAGCACGCCCCTCATCTAGAAGTTTGCGCACTTCGGTCAAGATCAGCGTGTTCCCTTCCAGCGCAGTCGAGTGATGCGCTTCTTGATGCCACAAATCTGCCCAGATATCTTCTGCCTCAATAGGTGAAGGCAAACCGCCAAGACGCGTAAGATCAGTCTTCGCCTGATCAAATTGCTGGTAAATCGCTGTCCGTGATGGCCGTCCTCGTGACATAGCCTCTCCTGATTTTGTTGAGCATCCCAAGAAACAATTGAAACACTACAACTTTGCTGCCGTTGCGCATGTCGCTTCGCCAAAATTGCTGGATCAGGTGCTTCTGCTGAGGAGCAGCAAACGTGGTTCAGGCCTCTTCTATGGCTGGACTTCTACACAAAACTGCCATGCGGATTCAATGAGGCTGAAGTATTTGGACTTCTCGCCGGGAATGTCAACAGAACGCAGTTCAAAACGCATCAGCCCCTCGTCGGCATGATGGCCATTCGTGAAGTCTTGTCGCCGGCCGGGGTAAGAACGATCGGATCGCGCGAACCGCGATAGTGAACAACCAGCTCAGTAGCCTCAAACAGGTCAAAGGCACTCTGCAAAAAACCGGTATTCACCATCATGGGTTCGTGATTTTCGCGAAGTGTTGTGACGTGATCCCCTACAGCTACATCGCGCATGTGCAGCATAAAATTTGCTGGTGCCGATTGGAGAAAATCATCCGACAGGCTTGCGAGATGCGGCATCTTCATTGATCCGATAACGATCTCGGGATGTTGCTCAATCAGCAGTGAGCCATTGCTGATCGCAATATCGATCATTCCATCGGGGGCCGTACCGAGATACTTCACGAGCATCTCAACTTCCTGAGCGCTCATAGCGACACGTCCCTTGCCGCGTATATGCGACGCCGGAATGGCAATATCTACCAACCGAAAACGATCTGTGACTAATATGCGCACTATCTGATCCAGTTCAAAGATCAGGCCATCAAAAGGAGATTCTCCATGAATCGACCAGGCTCGCATCAGCGCACGGTGAAGTAGCCGGCACGACACCGCAACATGTGGTGCGTTCTTTGTTGCACAGCGCACCGTTTCAGCTTCAGCTCTTAGCGCTGACGCGGCATGCTCCGCTCGAAGCATGAGCTCATGCGCCAAGGAATCTAGTTCTAGCGCACGCTGTTCTCCGCTTGCCGCGAGAACTCTTCTCATTTCTTCTATGGAAGCGCCATGCTCACGCAACCTTGCGAGCAGCCGGGCATCATCGTATTGATGCGCTTCGTAGTAGCGGTACCCGCTGGCAATATCAATACATTCAGGTGCTAGCAGACCCACCGCATCGTAATGCCGCAGTGCTGAGGCA
>JBOFIQ010000400.1:0-1821 GCA_051650245.1 Propionibacteriaceae bacterium
TGTGTGCTATGTGCAACTGTACCCCGTAGTTAGGCACAACCGGTTGTAAGGCTCAGCTAACCTTGCGCGGACTAGCGAATAGGCATGCGGCAAGGTGTTTACCTTCCCCATCAGGGTGTAGTTCTAATGGTGGACAGGTTGCTGAACAGTCGGTTTCGGCTCGCCAACACCGCGTATGGAACCGGCAGCCTGCAGGTGGGTTAGCCGGGCTTGGCACGTCGCCGGTCAATACGATCTGCTCCCGGGCGGCCCGCAACGTCGGGTCAGGTACGGGAACAGCCGAAAGTAAAGCCTGCGTGTAGGGATGCGTCGGTCGAGAATAGATCTGATCTTCGTCTCCCAACTCCACCATCTGCCCCAGATACATCACGCCCACTCGATCTGAGATATGTCGCACGACAGAAAGATCGTGGGCGATAAAGATGTAGGACAACCCCAGATCTTTTTGCAGTTGCTCCAAGAGATTGACCACTTGAGCCTGCACTGAGACGTCGAGGGCCGACACTGGTTCATCGCAGACCAGGACCTTGGGATTAAGCGCGATACCGCGAGCAATCCCAATACGTTGTCGCTGACCTCCAGAGAACTGGTGCGGGTAGCGGTTAATGTGTTCTGGACTCAGCCCGACTTGAGCGAGCAGCTCACGTACCCGCTTCTCTCGATCCTTGCGTGGGCAGACCTCGGGGTGAATATCGAACGGCTCCGCAATGATATCTCCGACAGTCTTGCGGGGGTTCAGCGATGTGTACGGGTCCTGGAACACGATCTGAATGTCGCGGCGTAGCGCCCGCATTGCTGACCCACGCAACGAATACACATCTTGCCCAGCAAAGGTCAGCGTGCCTGCGGTGGGCTCCTCTAGCCGCATGATCATGCGACCAAGCGTCGATTTGCCACAACCTGACTCACCCACGATGCCTAGAGTCTCGCCAGGGTAGAGATCAAAACTCACCCCATCAACAGCCTTGACGTGCCCCACCGTGTGCTTAATGACGCCAGACTTAATTGGGTAATACTTCTTCAATCCTCTAGCCGACAAAATCGGTGTCTTCTCAGCCATGGAGTACCTCCTCGGCAACGTGGCACGCAGTAAAACGGCCAGGGACAATTTCACGCAACGACGGGGGCTCCCCCGACATGCACTTCTCAACGGCATAGCGGCACCGAGGGCTGAAAGCACAACCATCGGGGATACGCATGAGGTTAGGTGGAAGCCCACCAATTGCTGGCAGCACTTCACCCTTCTGATCGAGTCGCGGGATCGATTCCAACAAGCCCTTGGTATAGGGGTGCGCCGGCTGGGCATACCCCTCGAATACACCAGTTTTCTCCACCAGACGGCCTGCGTACATCACCGCGATCTTGTCTGCGACATCGGCGACGACTCCAAGGTCATGGGTAATCAAGATCAATCCCATCTTGGATTCGGCTTGTAGCTCTTTGAGTAGCCCCATGATCTGAGCTTGTACCGTCACATCCAGCGCAGTTGTGGGCTCATCTGCGATCAACACTGCCGGATCAAGGGCAATCGCCATCGCGATCATGATCCGCTGACGCATACCACCAGAGAACTGGTGCGGGTAACTTGCCACACGTTCTTTGGCCGCCGGAATCTTGACTCGCTCCATTAAGCCGACCGCTTTAGCCAATGCGTCGCTCTTGTTCATACCGCGATGGATTCTAAACATTTCAGCAATCTGCCAGCCCACCGGAAAGACCGGATTAAGGCTGGCAGATTGCTGAAATGTTTAGAATCCATCGCGGTATGAACAAGAGCAACGCATTGGCTAAAGCGGTCGGCTTAATGGAGCGAGTCAAGAT
>JBOFIQ010000401.1:0-2943 GCA_051650245.1 Propionibacteriaceae bacterium
GTGCTTGGTCTGGTCTTCCTGAAGTACGTCTCGGACAGGTTCGAAGAGCGCCGAGCGATGTTGCGTGACGAGCTGGTCAGTGACGGGATCGACGAAGCACAGTTCGATGGCTTCCTCGAAGATCGTGACGAGTACACCGGACACAGCGTGTTCTGGGTGCCCGAGGGATCTCGCTGGAATGATCTTCAAGCCCAAGCCAAGCAGCCCGGGATCGGGCAGCTGCTCGACCAGGCCATGCTGCTGATCGAGCAGGAGAATCCCACTCTGCGAGGTGTTTTGCCTCGCAACTATGGGCGAGAAGGGCTGGACAAGAAGCGGCTGGGCGAGTTGGTCGACCTCATCGGCACCATCGGCTTTGGAAGAGACGCCGACCATGGCTCCGACGATGTGCTGGGCTCGGTTTACGAGTACTTCCTCGGCCAGTTCGCAGGCAAGGAGACCGGCAAGGAAGGCGGAGCCTTCTACACCCCACGCGGCGTGGTGCAGACCCTCGTCGAGATGCTGCAGCCTTACCAAGGCCGAGTGCTCGACCCGTGCTGCGGCAGCGGCGGTATGTTCGTCCAGTCAGCGAAGTTCGTCGACGCTCACGGCGGCAACCGCAACCAACTGTCCATCTATGGTCAAGAGTTCACCAACACCACATGGAAGCTCGCCAAGATGAACCTCGCCTTGCGAGGCATCGACGCCGATCTGGGAGCCAAATCAGCAGATTCGTTCACCGAAGACCTCCACCCTGATCTACGCGCGGACTTCATCATCGCTAACCCGCCGTTCAACATCTCCGACTACTGGAACGAAGTCTTGGCGGATGATCCACGCTGGGTCTACGGCACCCCGCGTGAAGGCAACGCCAACTACGCATGGATCCAGCACTTCCTCTACCACCTGGCCCCCTCCGGGACAGCAGGATTTGTCATGGCCAACGGGGCGCTATCGTCCTCCGATGGCACCGACCCAACCATCCGCCAACGACTCGTCGAAGCAGATCTGGTTGACTGCATCGTTGCCCTACCCGACAAGCTGTTCCTCAACACCGGCATCCCTGCAAGCCTGTGGTTCCTGTCCAAGAACCACCACGGAAACGGCCACCGAGACCGCCGCGGTGAGGTGCTGTTCATCGACGCCCGCAACCTGGGCCGCATGATCACCCGCGCCCGCCGTGAACTCACCAACGAAGACATCGCCACCATTGCAGGGGCATACAACACGTGGCGCTCCATAACCGAGCACGACACCTACGCCGACAAGCCCGGCTTCTGCAAAGCCGCCACCACCGCTGATATCGCCGCCAACGGCTACGTGCTCACACCCGGCCGTTACGTAGGCGTCGCAGAAGCAGCCGAAGACGACGAACCCATCGACGAAAAGATCGCTCGGCTCACCGATGAGCTCCTCGCCGAGCTCGAACGGGGCCGTGGGCTCGAAATGAAAACCCGGAAATGTCTGGAGGCTCTAGCATGAGCGAACCCTGGCCAACCAGATATCTAGCGGATATTGCCAACATTGTTGGACGCGGAATCACTCCCAAGTATTCTGAAAATGGGGATTACATAGTCATCAATCAAAGATGTGTTCGCGATGGCCGTGTTTCTCTCGAACGGGCGAGACGCCATGATTCAACGAAGAAATACGTTCACGAAGATAAACGTCTTATTTCCGGCGACATTCTTGTTAATTCAACTGGGGTTGGTACGTTGGGGAGGACCGCTCCTATACGAGAACTTGAACTCAAGGTAACTGTGGATAGCCACCTCACAATTGTACGACCAGGTACTACGGTCGCTGCGTCATGGCTTGCTTACGCACTTTCGTGTGAGGAACCTCAAATCGAGGCAATGGGAGTGGGTAGCACCGGGCAAACTGAATTGCCAAGGGATCGGCTAGCACTCCTGAAGATCACTGTTCCGTCACTCCCCGAGCAGCGGGCGATCGCGGCTACGTTGGGTGCGCTCGATGACAAGATCGAATCTAATCTGCGCCAACGCACTTTGTGTCGCCAGTTAGGGCAAGCACTGGTAGCTAAGTTGGAGGAGGGTATTACGGAGTATGCCCCGCTTGAGGATTTCGCTTTATCGATTTCTAGAGGGGTAACGCCAAAGTACTACACGGATGAAGATGTTGAACCCATTATGGTTCTTAACCAGCGGTGCATTCGCGACGGCTGGGTATCACCCAATACTGCTCGGCTCATGTTTCCTCGATTGAAGGCGAAAGATGCTGGAATAGCTGAGCAAGGTGACCTTCTTGTGAACTCAACGGGTCAAGGAACGCTCGGTAGAGTTGGGCGCTGGTCGTATGAGGATGCACTCTATGTTGATAGTCACGTCACCGTAGTTAAAGCAGATCGCGTCCAGGCTGAACCAACATTGTTGAGTTACTTGGTATTCCCGCGACAATCAGAAATTGAAGACATGGCTGAGGGTTCGACCGGGCAAACAGAACTTTCCCCTGACCGTCTGGGATCGCTTGAGCTCCCTGTCATCCCCATGGTCGAGCAAGAATCAATCGAACCAAAACTGCTTGTTCTTGAGGAAAAGGCCCACGCCGCAGCACTTGAAACTGCAAAGTTGGAGGCTCTTCGCGACACGCTGCTCCCTGAACTCATGTCTGGTCGGTTGCGTGTGGCGGAAGCGCGTGAGGCTGTGGAGCAGGAGGTCGGCGAGTGAGTCGGTTTGATGAGTTTGTGGTGGAGCAGGCCGCGTTGGATTGGTTCCGGGAGCTGGGGTACCGGACGGGCTACGGGCCGGTTGATGCTGCGGTAGGTCAGGCACGGGAGTATGCCTCGGATGTGGCGTTGTGGGATCAGGTCGGGGCCGCGTTGGTGCGGTTGAACCCGTCGGCGTCGACGCAGATGGTGTCCGATGCACTGGGCCAGATTCAGAGGGCTGAGTCGCAGGATGCTGTGTTGGAGAACCAACGGTTGCACGAGTTGCTGGTCGGGGG
>JBOFIQ010000402.1:0-4836 GCA_051650245.1 Propionibacteriaceae bacterium
GGGCAGACCCGACTTGCGGATCAGATCAACGGCAACAGCAACAGCGTCGTGGTAATGAGCGTCGGGCCCCTCCGCGCTTGCGGGGGCAATAGAAAATGCAACAAGCATGGAACCAGTGTGGCACAGCTAATCGACGCGCATGCCGAGACTACTGGCTTTCTTGACGGCCTCAACTCGACCATTAACTCCCAACTTCCGATAGATCCGACGGAGATGGGTCTTCAACGTATTTTGCGAGATGAAGAGTCCAGCCGCGACTTCGGCTAGGGATTGCTGCGTCATCAATGCTTTAAGTACACCTTTTTCTGATGGCGTCAGGCCTGGATCGTCACGGGTAATGGCGGACGCCATGCGCGTATGGCGAGCGTTGGGAAGATTCAAACCCAACCGATCAGCCAGCACCCCAGCACGCTGGAACATGTCGAGAGCTTCAGAACCCCTACCTGATTCAGTAGCGGCGATGCCATACATCATGAGCAACTGGAGATGGAGTGATTTGCGTCCAAGCCGGGTATTAGCGCTCACGATTGGTGCAAGTAGATCGTAGGCGCGATCAGCATCACCACGAGCAAGTTCTAGGCGCGCGCGCATGATGTCGATACCGGTGATGGAGTCAGCGACGCCGCAGCGCTGCATAGCCTCGATCTCCTCTTCGGCATGGCCAAGGTGGTGGAGGGCGAGATGTGCATTAAAAGAAACTGCTGACGCCAAGAAGCGCATATAGGGGATATTGTCTGCTGTCGGACGCTCGGGAATCCCCTCTATCTTGCGCAGGGCCGCTCGCGGATCGTCGTTGGCGATATCGAAGAGCGCTTCACAGGTAATACGGACCGCACGGAAACCTGGAGTCTGGAAACCAGAAAGCCGCTGTAATCGGGCAAGCTGTGCACCGGCAGCTTCGAGATTGCCGCTATCCATATCTGCGAAGGCCAAGGCCAGAATCGGGATCTCAAGTAAGGCCAGATCGTAGATACCCTGGGAGTCATAGATGAGGATAGATTCCTCAGCAAAACGACGAGCAACGCTGGCAGTTCCATCTGCAGCGCTTAACAGCGCCATGCAGCCCAAGGTCCAGCCGACGAGCCATGATGCACCGGCAACACGAGCGGCTGACGCCGCTAGTTGGAGTGCTGACAGTGCGCTGTGATAATCCCCATGGAGCCCTTCGTGGATACCCAACTCACCAAAGAGCACTGCACGTTCCCCGGCATTGATCGAGTGGTCTGGGTTCTTGGCGAGTTCACGAGCAAAAGCAATAGCGTCATCGAGGTAACTCAGTTCGGCTTGGTACTCATTTTGTCTGGCCATGAATAATGCAGCAGCATAGATGCGGCAGAGTTCACGCTTGGAACTCTGGGCGGGTAACTGGGCTAAGACATCACTTACCGCATAGATTTGCCCGGATTCTGGTTGTGTGATCGCTAAGGTCACCAAACGCAACATATTGGTCAGATAGTGATCGGGGAGTTGCTGCTCATAGCGAGTAACGAGTAAGTCATGTTTCTGTTCGCTGAAAGCGTGAGTAACTGCATCGTCGATAACGATGTCTAAGACCAGATCAGTGTCTTGAGAGGATAGGGCATGTTCTAACGCATTCTCGCGCTGTCCTTGGTGCGATAACCAGTTCGCCGCTTTACGGTTAGCCCCCGCATAGCGAGTTTGGTCTTGTTTTAGTCGTCGGAGGAGATAATCACGGACCCCCGGCAAGGTAGTTAACGCGCTATTGGGCAGGAACGAGAGCGGAATCCCGTGAGCCGTGAGACGACGCAATAATTCGGGGGAGTCGGTCCGCCCGGTGACATAGGCAGCGCTCGCAGGAGTGACTTCGGAAAGGCTGGAGATCTCTTCGACGAAGCAGCGCAGATCATCATCGAGGGTAGAGAAGACCTCTTCTTCGAGATAGCCATCAAGGATGGTACGTATATGGCCCCGGTTGCTCCAGGTGATCGGAAGGTTGGCGATGAGATCGTAGATGATCGGCCAGCCACCGAAGTTATGCCAGAGCAGGTCACGGTAATCGTCACTTCCATGGGCATTGCGCTCAAAAAGCTCATAGGCCTCAGACTCGGTGAACGCGAGTTCATCAGCGGTGAGTTCGATGAGTTGTCCGCGCATTTGTAGTCCGGTGAGTGGGACTGCTGGACGAGTTCGTCCCGCAAAAATTAGCCGAGCCAGGGGATAGTGCTCAAGCAAGTCGAGCAGATCGTTGAGGCTGGTGCTATCGGTGAGATGGTCATGGTTATCGATGAAGATGTAGTACGGCCGCAGCGGTTCAGAACTATTGAGCGCATTGCGGACAAGCGTCGTGTCAAAGGAGGTAGCGTCACGCCGGATAATGGGTGCTAGGCAGTTTTCTTGGCGCTGGGGATCAGCGGCTAGCCAGGTGCGCACGAGCGGAGTCTTGTTATAACCCCCAGGCGCGGTCAAGATCGCGATACGGAATCCCGTGAGCGCGTCAAGGCGTTTCAATAGACGCTGCGGAATAACCGAATCACGTACAAACATTTCGATAGCGCTCATATGTTCCCCCGTGGCTACAGGGCACCTAGTCTAGGCCTGATGAGGTTATGTAGTCACCCAGGGGTGACCCTCACGTTTGATACGTATATCACCCTGGTGGAGTTATCTCGGTTCAGGCCAGTCGAACAGTTCGTGAACACTGAGCCATTAACCCAGAATCGTGGGTGATCACAAGCGCCGGAGCATCACCAATAGCAGCCCATAGATCAGCCATGAGCGCTGCGGCGGTTTCACCGTCAATATGTTCGGTGGGTTCATCGAGAATGAAGGTATCAAAGCGTCCCACAAGGAGACGGGCTAGGGCCACTCGCCGGTTCTCTCCGCCCGAGAGTGGGGCACCGGTTTCACCAATGAGCCGGTCGAGTTCCAGATTGGGGATACCAGCTTTAGCGAGAGCCTCGCTGATCTCTGCGTCGCTGGCGTCCTTATTACCGATACGGACATTTTCAGCAACTGTTGTGGAGAAGATGTGCGCATCTTGGGCAAGGTAGCCAACGCGGCCGTCGACGTCGATGGTCCCATCCTGCGCTGGGATAAGGCCAAGAATCGTCGCAGCAACAGTAGTTTTGCCAACACCCGACGGGCCAACCAGCGCCACACGGTCCCCGGGTCGAACATCGAACGTGAGGTCACGGACCACCGGTTCGGCGTCAGGCCAACCAGCAGCAAGTTGGTGCGCCGAGATCTTGCCCGCGACCTGTGCGGTTGCGTCTGCGGGACGGTCCCCGGTACCAACCGGAGGCGCAGCGATGATGGCATCGACGCGAGCAAGTGCTGCAAGGGCTTTGGTTGCCGTCTGAGCAGCGCGTGCGAGGTCACCCAGGACTTCATGGAGGGCGAGTGGGAGAAGCGCGAGAACTGCAATCATGCGGGGTTCCACACGGCCCTGGCTGGCAGCACGTGCGCCGAGCGCGGTGCCTGCAATGACACACACACCGATGGCGATGAGTTGCCCAGCTTCAGCGATACCGCGAACCTTGGCAGAGCGCTGTTCGGCGTCAGCAAGTTCCCTATCAATAGCCGCGAGCTGCTCCTGCATGGAGAGGTCTGCGTCATACGCGACAAGGTCAGCTACAGCGCGGTTAAGCTCATGCACGGTCGCGGCATAGCGTCCGCGCACTGGCGCGACATTGGCATCAGCGCGTGCGGAGGCCCGCTGTGCCAGATACGGGACGACGATGCCAGCTACTAGCAAGCAGCACAGCAGCAGCGCTGCATCAAGCGGATGGAAACACGCGACGATGATCGCTGACCCAAGCACCACGAGACTGGCTGAGGCGAAGGGCAAGATCACGCGCACCACAAGATCCAAGATGGCATCGACATCAGAAACGACGCGGCTGAGTAGATCACCGCGACGTCGCCCAAGCAGCGTGGTCTGCGATAGTGCCCGGTATGTTTCCTCACGCATAGCCGACTGTTGCCGTAGCGCGACATCGTGGCCCACGAGCCGTTCGCTGTAGCGGAAAACCCCACGGCTGATACCGAAGAATCGCACACCCACTACCGCAACGTTGAGATACATCAGCGGGGGGTGCTCGCTTGCCCGAGCGATGAGCCAGCCCGAGACGCCGAGCAGCGCAACTGAAGCGCCACTAGCGCAAGCAGCCAACATGATGGCCAGTATCAGACGCCATGACCGCACCCGTAACCAGACTTTTTTCATACGGTGATCACCTCGTCAGCAGCGGCAAGGACCGCGTCACGATGGGAGACTACGAGAGCGCCAGCACCACTGCGACGAATACTCTCCAGTACGGCAGCTTCGGTGTCGTGGTCCAAGCCAGCGGTGGGCTCATCAAGAAGAAGAATGCTCGCTCCCGCAGCAAGGCGGAGCAAGGCGCGGGCAATGCCTACACGGCGACGTTCACCAGCAGATAGCCCCTCACCGTCATCGCCGACGTTGGTGCTGGGATCAATATCTGTGGCGCCAGCCCGGAGCAGAGCTTCACGGATCTCGGCATCAGTTGCGTCTGGGTTGCCAAGCCGGACGTTCGCGGCAACATCACCAGCGATGAGGCCAGGAGTTTGCGCGACATAGGCCAGTTGCTTACGCCAGGAGCGCGGATCGACGTCGCTGAGCGGCTTGCCGTCGAGCAGAATCGTTCCGCTGGTGGGGGTGAGGAAACCCAGCAGGCAGCTCAGCGCGGTTGATTTGCCGCCGCCGGAAGGGCCAGATAGCGCTACGACACGACCCGGTGCGAGACGTAGCGATAAGCCCGATAGCGCATCGGCATCAGCGTTGGGGTAGCGGTAGCTAATACCGCACAGCTCAACGCTGGCAATGGACGTGATGGCATGGCTGCCCGGCTCGGC
>JBOFIQ010000403.1:0-2710 GCA_051650245.1 Propionibacteriaceae bacterium
CATATGTGGCTCGTCGGGCTCGTCTTGCTGGTGATAATCCCCGTGAAGCTGCATTGCAGCGAGCAATTCTGATTGAGAGAGTTACCGACTCTGGTGAAGGTCGGTTAGCGGAGCTCGTTGATACGCAAACTCCTCCAGATGTGGTGGCCGAACTCCAAGCTCGGCTGGAACGCCGTCGTCACTCCGCATGGGAACGACTCGGCGTTGACAGCGATAGTGAGACTCCCTCTGATTCATATCGCAGACTGCGATTAGAAATGTTGCAAGCCGAGCGAGGACTCTTGCTCAAAATCCGCGATAAAGGTCTTGTTGATTCCGAGACCTTGGCACAGGCATTAGCAGATTGCGACGTTGAAGAGGCGATGCTGAGTACCCTGGCTCAGCGTAAAGCGGCTGCTTTAGAAAAGTTGGCATCGGTTCCAGAGCATTTCCATGGGGAGTGTGAACATCTGCGCTTAGCTGACGATAATCGGGTGTTAGTACCGCTAACTCCTGATGGCTGTGTCGACTGTTTTGCGCAGCATAGACAGTGGGAGAGTCTTCGGATTTGTGTTGAGTGCGGACATGTGGGTTGCTGTGACTCCTCTGATGGCGGACATGCGGCAGCACATTTTGCTCAGACTGGGCATCCTGTCATGCGTAGTTTTGAGCCGGGGGAGGACTGGCGTTGGTGCTATATCGACGCTATCTTGGGCTAATTACATGCAGTGATTGTGTAGAGCTTGGCTTCGCCATGAGCTTCGACGAGGGTAAACCCGGGAGTCGATTCGGTCAGGAGAAGGCCAGGGAAAGTCCATTGCTTATGGACTTGTCCAAGAACTGAGCGTTGCCCGAAATCAAGAACATAGCTCACATGCTCAGCGCGCAATAGCGGGCACAGAGAAGGATCTGTCGCAACAGTATTGAGACGTTCGCGTGCAGCGATACGCACAGGGGTATCCGTCGTCCACATATGGGGAAAGAGCACAGTGCGATTGCTCAGCGCATAGGCCAATGCTGTGCCTGTGATGGGGTTACCGGCAATGACGGCATCGGCAGGAACGAGAGCCGGAAGGCGGTCAAGTAGCGCTTGCTCGTCGGTGGTCAGTAGTGCGCTGCTTGGCGTCTGAGTAAATTGTGATCGGACTAAGCGGCGTTGCTCTGTCAGACTTGGGGCGCACAAGATCACAACAACACAGATACCTGTGACGAGAGCAGATGTCATGGTCCAAGGACAGAGTGCAGCACTATGACGAATAAGCCAGGCCATACCAAGAATTGCCAAGATGAGTGTGAGCGGGGCAGCGAGCGTGCTCATACGGAACGCGTCTTGATACCAGACCCCGGTCAGTAGCCACCGGATGCGCCCGCCGGGATAGCCCATAGCGATGATGCTCAATCCGAGTAGCCCAATCCAACTCAGTGTGAGGGTCAGGCGCATATTGCGCAGCTCGACAACAGCCCCAATCAAAGCGAAGAGCATGAGCACACTGATACTAAAAGCGCCAGTGATAGTGATACCGCACAGAGCTCGTAGTGCAGCGCGGCTCAGGGAAAGTGGCGGCTCAAAGTTTTGGCGTTCTGGACGCATTTTCCACCACAGCACTGCGATACCAATGGCAGCAACGAACGTACTGAGCAGTGACCAGATCGTGCGCTGTCGAAGCAATCTCTCGCACAATCCGACGACGGCGATAAGACCAAGGAGTGGGATCGTGCTGGGGTGGGAAAAAGCGATTCCTGGGGCTATGAGCAGGCCAAGACCGAAAGCATGTGGTGGTGTGAGCGGAGCAGGCAGGGGAGTTAGTCCTAGCCAGAGCATGAGTGCAGCGACAGCAGCAGGAATGCAGACGTTACCCAATAAATTGGGGTAGAGAACGCCGAAGTTCAGTAGATACCAGGGCAGTAAGCACGATCCTGCAGATAACAAGCCCGTGACCCAGATGAGGGGCCGTGGAAGGTTCTGGCTGAGGAGCGCTACTGCACCTACGAGGCTGAGCGGCCATACGAGAGCAACGATGATAAGAAGCCAGGCATTCACTGCAACGGCGATATTGCCGCCGAGCGGCCAGGCTACAAGTGCTGCGACATCGTGGAAGGCGGCTGGGTAAAACGGGGGCGGCGTACCAGCCGAGGTGAGATATTGCAGTCGAAATGATGAGGCGTTGCCAGTCTGCTCAATGAACCGGACGGCATTGAGATGAAAGACGTCGTCGAAGGTCTGCGAGATTGCTGCAGGGCGTGGCAGCGCTCGTAGAAAGAGAATCGTCCACAACAACGATCCGATCAATGTCGCGATACGCCACTGTGAACTCATCGTGAGAGGTGTCATCGCGGGTTGGTTTCGTCGACGGTAGTAACCGATCGCGATTAACAATGCTGTGAGTCCAAGCACGGCAATTGGCCAGGCCTTGCCTATGGAGCCGCCAAGGACCGCGCCCACAGAAATGCAGCTTAGCGACACGATGGGTGCAAACGCATCACGAACAAAACCGCGAAAACCCCATGCACTCAGGACAAACCAGCCCGGCACCATGATGATCGTTGCGGCGAGGAATGCAGCTACGCCAAAAAGCCACCAGGACATGTCCACCTTTCGTTAGTGCTAAGCCTAGCGGTGTCGTCCCCGGGAGAGTGTCTACATCATCGTAATGACATAATGTACATTATCGGACAATTAAGAACCAGGCGAAAGTGTTCGTCGAAAGGGGCTGCAACACATGTGATGCGG
>JBOFIQ010000404.1:0-3153 GCA_051650245.1 Propionibacteriaceae bacterium
ATTTGCCCGGAATACCCATGATCTGCCGAGCAATTAGGGTCAGCACAACTGGCGGGTTCGAGATCGAGTTGACGCAATACGCCCCACCCCAACGTCAGCCATGTTTCACCAACTGGGGCGCCAGCGGTAAAAGCTGCCGGATTATCAATGACCCTGGTCAACGCAACGGCATTGATCGAACTTAGTGGCACCGATTCGGTCGTTGCCGCTGCCTGCCCACGCGCAATTGGGCGCCCAGAGGGGCCAGGCTGGTCCGTTTCATCGACGTGACAGACCAAGAGCCGCGATGGCGTTAAGGCCAAGGCCGACATATGTCGTTGGATCGAGTCGCGCGCAACAATAGCTTCCTGCTGCACGAACCAACTCACAAGTTCTTCATCAACGAGCGACAGTTTCAACGAGTCTTTGACGAGCTCCGGGAAGTACCCGCAGCCGTCGACTGCGCCAGCGAGCGCATCCCATTCGTTCATCACGTCCCTATTCTCCCACGTATTTACCGCTACTCTCGTAGAGTGAGTGATCGTCCCTTCTTCGCCCGCCGCCTTGAGCGGTGGACTAACCGCCATATTGAAGCGGGCTTGAAGCTTTTTGGGTGGCGTGAAGCGGTCGTTGCCTACACCGGATATGGCTCACAAAGTCAGCTTCGGGTGATGGGACGGGTAGTGCTAGCACCGCCGAACCCGAAAGATCTCGGTGTCGGCATTGATATCGATATCGACGAGATCATGCGCCAACGCGGCTGGCGCAATTTCTTAGCTCAACCGTGCACCCATGCACAGGTTCGGGTTCAGCTCGGTGAGCAGATCATCGCCACCGTTGCCGATGAAGATGGTTACTTTGATCTTCGCGTTCCCCAGCATGGGCTAGAGCCAGGCTGGCACACCATTACGATCAAGACTCCTTATTCGGCTGGCGATGAGGCCCGGATTCTCGTCGTGTCGGATAACGCGACATTTGGTGTCATCAGTGACATTGACGACACCGTCATTTCTACGCTGCTCCCCCGGCCTCTCATCGCTGCATGGAACTCCTTTGTCTTGCCCGAAAATGCTCGCAAGCCAGTTGAGGGGATGGCTGATCTTTTCCAGTCGATTGAGGCTAAGCTCCCCGACACGCCCGTGTTCTATATCTCGACGGGCAGTTGGGATACCTCAGATTTTCTGCACCGTTTCCTTACCCATAACGGTTACCCCGATGGTCCGATGTTGTTGTCAGATTGGGGGCCAACAAATACTGGATGGTTCCGTTCTGGCACAGAACACAAACGTCGCGCGTTGCGTGAGCTAGCCCGAGACCTACCCAATATCCGCTGGCTGCTCATCGGTGATGACGGTCAGCATGACCCCCATTTATACCGAGAGTTCGCCAATGATCACCCCACGAAGGTTCGCGCGATCGCTATCCGCGAACTGACAAGTACAGAACATGTATTAGCTCACGGCTACCCCACAGCGATTGGCGAAGAGAGCGTGCCCGTTCAGGCTGCCGATATTCCTGAAGCCCGTGCGCCCCATGGTCATGGCCTGGCACAGTTACTTCTCCCGGTGATTTCTCAAGACAACAAAATGGCCCTCACGCCTGACACGCCGCGAGACATGACCCCACCGACGCCCCGCGCGTGATTAGATGACCTGTGCGATAAGCGCAGAAAGGACGGGATATGGCTCGGCAGACCGCCACCGAAGAGGAGATCGACGAGAAGATCGTCGATATTGACGTCTCTGAGGAAATGGAAGCCAGCTTCCTTGAATACGCCTATTCCGTCATTTACTCCCGGGCTTTGCCTGATGCTCGCGATGGCCTTAAGCCAGTTCAACGTCGCATCCTCTACACCATGGGCGAGATGGGGCTGCGCCCCGATAAGAGCTATGTCAAGAGCGCTCGTGTTGTCGGTGAGGTCATGGGTAAGTTACACCCTCACGGCGATACCGCTATCTACGATGCGCTCGTACGCCAGGCTCAGCCGTGGTCGATGCGGTTACCTGCCATTGATGGCCACGGCAACTTCGGTTCACTCGATTCTGGCCCTGCGGCTATGCGTTATACCGAATGTCGCATGGCACCAGCGGCATTGGCGATGGTTGCTGGTATCGACGAAGACACCGTCGATATGCGTCCTAACTATGACGGCAAAGAAACCGAACCAATGGTCTTGCCTGCGGCATACCCGAACTTGCTGGTCAATGGCGCCCAGGGCATTGCGGTAGGTATGGCAACCAATATGGCTCCGCATAACCTCATTGAGGTAGTGCAAGCACTCAAAGTTCTACTCAAGGATCCCAGCACTGATCTTGACGAGATCATGCGCTATATCCCAGGCCCTGATCTACCTACCGGTGGCAAGATCGTTGGGCTTGAGGGTATTCGAGATGCTTACCAAAATGGTCGTGGCCAGTTCAAGATTCGTGCGACTGCGCGTATTGAACAAGTCAGCCCACGCCGCAAAGGTATCGTTGTTACCGAGCTTCCGTATCAGGTTGGCCCGGAAAAAATTGTGGAGCAGATCAAGACTCTGGTCCAAAATAAAAAACTCATCGGCATAGCCGACCTTAAAGACCTCACTGATCTCACCAACGGCACCAAACTCGTGATCGAGATCAAGAATGGCATCAATCCAGAACCTCTGCTGGAGCAGCTCTATAAGCTCACCAAAATGGAGGATTCGTTCTCTGTGAATGCAGTAGCGTTGGTCGATGGGCAGCCTAAGACGCTGGGATTGATGGAACTACTTACGGTCTATCTACAGCACCGCTGTGAAGTCATCACACGACGTTCACAGTTCCGCCTACGTAAGGCCCAAGAACGTCTGCATCTTGTCGATGGTTTGTTACTTGCGATTGCCGATATTGACGATGTGATCGCCATTATTCGCAGTTCTGACGATGTGCCGCAGGCGCGTGAGCGACTGATTGAGGCCTTTGACCTGACAGAGACTCAGGCTACATACATTCTTGATCTTCAACTACGACGCTTGACCCGCCTATCGGCGATTGAGCTAGAAACACAACGCAAGGATCTCCTGGCTCAGATCGAGCAATTGGAAGAGATTTTGGGCAACCCTGAGCGCCTTAATCGGGTCATTGCTGATGAGCTAGATGAGATTGCCCGCCAGCATGGAACTCCTCGCCGCACGGTATTGCTTGCCTCATCGGG
>JBOFIQ010000405.1:0-1923 GCA_051650245.1 Propionibacteriaceae bacterium
GGCATTGATGGCATGAGGAGCGTAAGGAACAGGAAGATATTCCTGTTGGCTTTCCTCAACGGCGACCGATGTTGTTCGCATGATCGTCGGTGCGGTCATCCCTGGGTCTGGGGGCAAGGTGAACTCGCTACCGGTTGCACGAAACGATTGGAAGGACGAGATCTCCCACCCGGTGGGAGACATCTGGTCGAGCGCGGCTCGGCGTAAGTAGAGTCCACCGCCAGGGATCGAGGTTTGATAGCGCAGCGCTGGACGTGGAGTTACCGCTCGTAGCGAGCGGTTAAGTTCAATACGGGGGTCTTCAGTCTGGACCATACCGTCGGTATTAAAGACATTGGTCGAGGGCAGAATCGGGATATTGGCCCCCACAATCAATGCCACACCGATCACAGCAAGCCCTAGAAGGCTTCCCAAGCGAGCAATGGTGTGCATGGAATCATTGCCATGGCCGGTATCGCGGCTAAGGTAGCGCCGCCACTGGAACGCGCGGTTCGCAGTATCCATCGCCAATATGAACAAGAAACTGCCAACGACACAGGCAAAACGTAGCGGGTTCATTACTCGCCCAGGCATCATCGTTACGAGGAAATAGCCTGCTGCGATGGGAATGATGGCAAGTCCAGGCTTGCGAATCCCCTCAACAAAGAACTCTGTAGCGATGATGAGCACGGCCAAGAGCGCGAGCAAACACCAGGTCGTATCTGGATGGGCGCCTAGCGGAAAGCGTGAATCGTAGATGAGGTCTATGCCGCTGCGTACGGTGGAGACGGGGTTGCCGGGAAGCGCTGCAAGGAGATAGCCAACACCGGCTAGCGCGGAGAGCAACCACGCCAGTAGGGGCTGACGTCGGATACCGGGAATAAGGCGAGCGAGCAAGCCTGTGGCGATAGTGACGATGATCAGACCCAAGCCAGGAATGACAACTCTGCCGTGGGTGAATGCTTGCAGGAGCATGGTGAAGACGCACATGGAGATCGCGACTGCGAGACTTAGCCGTCCTTCGCGGTTTAGCCGCTGGGTGATCTGTGACCGGTTCATGCGAGATTCCTCACTCCCAGCCAGGCTTGCGGCACGCTCATTGCGCTTGTGACAGCGACTGTGCGCCAGCCATTTCCCGAGAAACTCATGCAGCGCTGATCTAGCGATACGCCTTCTGTCGCCGTTTTGTCGGCTGTGAAGCTGGGGGTATCTACAGCGAAGGCGAGGCCTCGGGTGCGACCATGGCGTGCGGTTAAGATGCGCTCAAGATTATGGTGGCTGGTACGTCCGATAAGTGCGATGAGCACATGATTATCGCTATGGTGGCTCAGCGCATCAGCAGCAGCATCAAGGGAGTCTCCCGCGCTCATGGTGATGTCAGTGAGCGCACTCATGATGTCCTCGCGGGCAAGCTCTTGTTCTGCTGTTGATAACCGTGGTTCGACGAGGGTGCCTTCAGCACTGACCAGGCAGACGTGGTAGCCGTATTCCAGGAGCAGCATGGCGATGGAGGCAGCAGCATTGACGCTCCACTCAAAGGAGCTATCTGGTCCTTGCCCAGCATGGGCGCTTTGCCGTGAATCAAGCAAGATCGTTGCGCTGGGTCCACCTGCTCGTTCCTCACGGCGCACCATGAGTTCACCGAGTTTGGCGCTGGAACGCCAATGGACTCGACGCATATCGTCACCGTGGCGATATTCACGCACGAGAACGTCATCCTCTCCAGAAGATGAGATTCGTTGGGGAGTGGCTTCGCCGTCAGCGCCATTAATAGCGCCCAGCACAGTCCCGCTGAGCCGGGAGATGACCGGAGTAACCGCAAGAGAAGTTTCTCCGGAATGTTGTTGGCGTAACAAGCGGACCATGCCAAAGGGGTCGCGGGTCTCCACGCTAACGGGGCCAACGTTGGAGCGGCCACGTTGGTTGGCACGGAGTTGATACCCA
>JBOFIQ010000406.1:0-1255 GCA_051650245.1 Propionibacteriaceae bacterium
GCAGGGTTGCTGATGGATGCCTGCATGAGTCTCGGGATCTGGCAGCGGCTGGAAGCTGCAGCCCCTCCGGGATCAATCGACCCGCCAGCGAGCACAGCCCGAACCATGATGACGCGATTGAGCCAGGGCAGGCCGGTCAATCTGGACAATCCGGCAGTGCAGGGCATTGTCAGCGATTGCATCACGCATGGACTGATCACGCAGGGCGAAGCGGCGCAGTTGAACACATTGGCAAACACGCCGCAGGTTATCAGCACGGATCAGGTGTCGGCAGCAATGGCACCACACAGGGGAGGTGTCTGATATGGCAACGGTAAAAAATACAGCGGGCACCATTACGACCGTAATGAGTACCGATCTGAATTCGATGGCGAACAACGCAAATGTGCTGTCCGCAGCCCCTACAATGACCGCAGGCGACATCGGCCACAGGTTCGGCGAGTGGGAGTTGTCCATTGCGAGCAGCGCAGCAGCCATGACGGCCAACACGGCTTTCGTCGGCTGGATTTTGCAACCATTGGACGGAACGAATTACGAAGACGGTGGAACGTCGGTCACTCCAGCACGGACGCCAGATCTGGTGTTTCCTGTGCGGGCGGTGAGCACTGCACAGCGGCTGTATTGCCAGACGCAAATGCCGACGGGAACCTATCGCATACTGCTGCGAAACGATGGCACGGGGCAAGCTATCGCATCGAGCGGAAACACGCTGAAGGTCAGAACATTCACGGAGTCATTCTGATGTTGTGGGGCCGGTACGCCAGCAACGCACGAGAAGCACGATACCCGCAATTGTGGCAGGGGCGAGTGTTCGGCGTTTGCCCATCGGTGCAGGGACCGGCGGGGCTGAATGCGTATGATACGACAGGCGGTGGCAAGCATGGCACACTGGTGAATATGAGTGCGGCGTCCGATTGGTTGCGGAGCAACGGAACCTATGCACTGAATTTTGCTGGAACACGTAAGGTCACACACACTCGACCTATCATGAGCGGAACGCAGGGTTTCACCTTGTCCGTTTGGGTGTATTTGACAGGCACCACAGGTTATCGCACGGTTTGCGGCAATTACGGATCAGGAAACTCCACTGGCGTGCAGATTACAATCTGGCAGCTTACAGGCAGCGTGCCAGCAAACGCACCTACGCTGTATTATGGGTCAACCGCGATCAACGCGACGACCGGAGCAGCCGCAAACGTCTGGAATCATGTAGCAGCGACACGCAGCGGAAATGCAGTCACGATTTTTCTCAACG
>JBOFIQ010000407.1:0-2868 GCA_051650245.1 Propionibacteriaceae bacterium
GCGGCACACGACATTTTTAGTGCGGTGAGGTGGGGTTTTAGCTTTGCTTAAACCCCACAATCGTGATGTTGATGCTCTTGCCGGTGGGCGCTTGGTAGCTCACGGCGTCGCCCTTCTTATGGCCAAGTACTGCTGCACCGATGGGGGACTGTGGGCTGTAGACCTGCACCTCGACACTCTCGTCAAGGGCAAGAACTTCGCGTGAGCCCAGCAAGAAGGTCTCAGTATCGTCAAGATCACCGTCGAAAGCGATGGTCACGATATTGCCAGCGACAACGACGTCGGAGGCTACTGATTCGCCAACCTGAGCGCGTTCGAGCTTGTCTTTGAGAATGACGATGCGGGCTTCCATCTGCCCTTGTTCCTCGCGTGCAGCGTGGTAGCCGCCATTTTCGGAGAGGTCGCCCTCTTCCCGGGCAGCGGCGATCTTGGCAGTCACTGCCGCGCGACCGGTGGTCGTGAGGTAGTCGTACTCACTCTGGAGCTTGTCGAAAGCCTCTTGAGTGAGCCAGATCTGATCGTTGGTGGATTGAGCCATACGATTGAGTTTAGGCCACGAATGGCGCTGGGGCGGGTTGATCGCTCAGGTGATTTTTCCTGGAATCTCCTCATAGAAACGGACCGCTTGGCAAGGTTGTGAAATTAACTCGTAGGCTTGGGGGTATGCCGAACCGACTTGGGGACACTGCCAGCACCTATTTGCAACTGCACGCACACCAGAAAATCAACTGGTGGCCGTGGTGCGAGGAGGCGTGGGAACACGCTCGTGAACGCAATGTTCCGGTGTTCGTCTCCATCGGTTACGCGTCGTGCCACTGGTGCCATGTGATGAGCGAAGAAAGCTTCGACGATGCTGTCATCGCCTCAATGCTCAACAAGGACTGGGTTGCGATCAAGGTCGATCGGGAACAGCATCCTGACGTCGATGCGGTATTTATGGCGGCCACGCAAGCGCTGACCGGTCGCGGCGGCTGGCCTAACTCCGTTTTCTGTACCCCAGAAGGCAAGCCCTTCTTCGCGGGCACGTACTACCCGCGCAAGGCTGAAGGTGGTATGCCCGGCTTCGATCAGGTCCTCACCTCGCTGGCGCAGGCATGGACTGAGCGTCACGATGAGGTCATCGACTCTGCGCAGCAGATCACCGACCAGCTCGTGGCAATGCAGCAGCCACAGGCCCCCATCAATGTCGATCTTTCAGCAATACGTCAGCGTGTTGCTGAAAGTAGCGATGGTATCCACGGTGGCTGGGGCAATGCTCCCAAGTTCCCCCATGCCACCACGATTGATGGGCTACTCATCTCCGGCGATGCGGGCGAGCTGTCGATGGCTCATCATGCTCTTGAAGCGATGGCGCGTGGTGGTATTCACGATCAATTGGGCGGTGGTTTCCATCGCTACGCCGTCGACCATGCCTGGGTCACTCCGCACTTTGAAAAGATGCTCTATGACAACGCGCTCTTGCTGGGGGTCTATACCCGTGGCTGGCGTCGCACGCCAGATCATGACACCTGGGTTCGTGGTTTCTTTGCGGGTGTTGTGGAGTCGCTTATCGGCTGGTTGCAGCGCGAAATGCGGACCGAGGAGGGGCTTTATGCCTCGGCTCAGGATGCTGATTCGGCGGATATTCGCGGCTTTGCCCATGAGGGTGCCTACTACCTGTGGAACCTAGAGTTGCTTGATGATGCGCTCGGTCCTGAGGATGCTGAATGGGCGTCTAGGGTTTTCCACGTCACGAAGCCAGGCACCTTCGAGGGTGGCTTCTCCACCTTGCAGTTGCGCGCGCATCCAGATCCTGAGCGGCTTGCCAAGGTTCGCCAGACCCTGTTCGACTTGCGCTGGAACCGCTTCCCACCGCAACGCGACAGCATGGTGGTCGCTTGCTGGAATGGTCTGCTCTTGGATTCGCTGACGCAGGCTGCATTGATCTTCGGCCGCGAGGACTGGTTGGGCTATGCCCGCGAGCTCGCTGACGCGCTGTGGCAGATCCACGTCAATGACGGCGTGGTATCTCGTACCTCATTCCAAGGTGAGGTGGCCGCGCCGGGCTTGTGCGAGGACTATGCCGCACTGGCATTGGGATTTGCTCGCTTTGGTGCTGCCGTCGGTGAGCGGGTCTGGGCTGAGCGCGCGGGTGAGTTGCTTGCCCAAGCCGCCGAGCGTTTCGGCGCTGATGATGGCGGGTTCTTCGATGGGCCAGCCACAGATGTGCTCTACGTCCGACCACGCGACGTCGCTGATATCGATGTGCCAAGCGCGACGTCGATCATGGTCTGTGCGCAGCGTTTGGTGGGACTGCTCCTTGATGACGCGGACCTGCTGGCTCGTGCTGACCGTGCGGCGGCAACGACGAGTGTGTTCTTCGCGCAATCCCCGGTGAATGCGGGGTGGGCGCTCGCGGAAGCGATGATCTCCGATGAGGCCCGTCGCGGCTTGGGGCGTGCAACTATCGTCATCGAGCGGACCGAAGGGGTCTTGGACCCGATGGCTATCGCGACCTATCGCATGGCTCCGGCGGGGTCCGCGATCATCAATGTCGCGCCTGGGCAGCAGTGGGGCGCGTTCACGCAGAACCGTGATGCTCGGGATGGAAAATCGACTGTGTACGTCTGCCGAGGCACACAGTGCTTTGAGCCGGTGACGGAACTTGCTGAGCTCAAAGAGCCGCTGTGGGCTCGTTGTTAACGGCCATAGCGCCGCTCGCGCTGGGTGTAGCTCCGTAGCGCACGGATGAAATCGACCTTGCGGAAGTCAGGCCAAAGCGCTTCGCAGAAGTAGAGCTCAGAATGGGCTGATTGCCACATGAAGAAGTTGGAGAGTCGCTGCTCTCCCGAGGTGCGGATGAGCAAATCGGGGTCAGGCTGGCCCTTG
>JBOFIQ010000408.1:0-3590 GCA_051650245.1 Propionibacteriaceae bacterium
AGTTCATGGGTGAGCTCAGGATAGGCAAGCCGGTAATAGGTGGCCCTCCCCCGAATATCGAGTTCGAGTAGCCCGCAATCACGCAGACAGGCAACATGGGCTGACACCGTCGATTGCGCTAGCCCAAGGTGCTCCACCAGGTCAATAACGCGATGCTCTCCCAGGAGAAGATGTTGAGCAATCGTGAGCCGGTTGGGATCAGCGAAACTTTTCAAGAGGTCAGCAGCAGGCAACAACCGTGCTGGACTTTCCGTATTACCCATCGTCATATAACGATGATAACGCTAATTTGCGATTATTGCTAGGTCGCTAACGCACTATTTCCGGTGTATCCCCTAGTCCCAGGAACGTACCGTATCTAAAGCCTGCTGTAGATCCTCGGGATAAGGAGACTCAAACTCCACATACTCATGCGACGTGGGATGAATAAAGCCCAAGCGTGTCGCATGTAACCACTGGCGCTCCAGACCCAGCTTTCCCGCTAATGCTGGATCAGCGCCATAGAGCGGATCCCCGCAGCATGGATGCTTCAATGCCGACATATGCACGCGGATCTGGTGCGTCCGGCCAGTTTCCAAATGAATCGTGAGCAAGGTCGCCGCGACATGAGCTTCCAGCGTGTCGTAATGAGTCACCGAAGGACGGCCCCCATCAACGATGGCCATCTTCCAGTCATGGTGCGGGTCACGCCCAACGGGAGCATCGATAGTGCCGGCAAAAGGATCGGGGTGGCCCTGAACCAGCGCATGGTAGGTCTTGTCGATAGTGCGATCCCGAAATGCCTGCTTGAGCACGGTATAAGCAACTTCCGACTTCGCCACCACCATCAAGCCCGACGTCCCCACATCAAGACGCTGCACAATCCCTTGCCGCTCAGCCACACCGGACGTGGAAATACGGACGCCAGCCGCTTCCAGATGTTCAACCACGCTTGGTCCGGTCCAGCCCAAACTCGGGTGCGCCGCAACGCCTACCGGCTTATCGACGACGATGATGTCGTGATCTTCAAAGACGATACGTAAACCATCAGCAAGCTGCGGGTTAAGTAGTACTGTGCCGCGCGGCACCTCAGGAAGCTGAACTTCAAGCATGGCACCGGCTTTAACCCGAATGGATGCTTTCGTTACCTTGGCACCATCAAGAAAGACCTGGCCCTCACCGATCAGATCAGCAATTCCGCTACGCGATAGCCCGAGCATTCGCGCCGCAGCCGCATCGACTCGGTCACCATCGAGACCATCTGGAATCAGGGCAATGGTCATGACTTCTCCTTGGCTAGGCTGCCATCTAGAGCGTACTTACCCCAGATCGTCAGCACGATAAAGAGACCCGCTGCAACGCAGATGCAGATATCAGCAATGTTGAAAATCGCAAATTTAGGCAACATGATGAAATCGACGACTTCCCCACGGAATGGCCCTGGCGCGCGAAAGAGCCGGTCATAGAGGTTTCCGAGGATACCTCCGAGGAGTAGCCCCAACGCCGCTGCCCACCAGCCCAGTCGCACCCGGGGTACTGCATAGCCCAGCACTACCAGGAGAACAAGTAGGCCAAGAACCGGAAAGATCGGCGTCCACGCAGATCCCATGCTGAATGCAGCACCCGAGTTAAAGGTGAGGTACCACTGCAATAACCGACCAACCACAGGAGTGGACTGGTGGGGCTGCAATGTTGCCAGCATGTGCTCTTTAACAAGCTGATCTAATGCACAGCACAAGGAGGCTAAGGACAGCGTAAAAACGACAGCAGCCCACCGCGGCCATAAAGCCGGAGTGGGTAGCGTCTTCTTTACCTCAGCGATTAGCGACGTTCCTCGCGGGTCTTGCAGGAAACGCACATCGTGGCGCGCGGGAAGGCCATAAGACGGCCCTTACCGATTGGCTCACCGCAGCTCTCACAGTTGCCATAGGCCCCCGCATTGAGCCGCGCCAACGCATGCTGGCACTGATCAAGCATGTCGCGCAGATTCGTGGTGAGCGTCATTTCGGTATCACGCTCAAAGTTACTGCTACCAACATCAGCGGTATCACGGCCAGCGCCATCGCTACCTTCGTGCAGGAGCTGCGTGAGCTCTGCATCAGCAGCCTGGATCTGTTTCGTGATACGCGAAATATCTTGCTCAAGTTCTTCACGAACTTCAGTAATTTCTTCTGCCGTCCACGACTTCTCACCAGCAGCGGTTGGCAGATCAATAGCCTGGGTGGACTTCTTCGCCGGGGCCATGGACACACTCCTTTGGACACAGTTTCTTCGCGCAAGAGTAGCGCATCACGGGACGAAACGGCCCCACTTTAGCGGTGGGGCCGTTTCGTGTTGAGTTTATTCGTACAGCTTAGTCGACAAGAAGAGCATCAAGACGAGGGGTCGTCGAGGAGTCATTCTTGGTATTTCCGGGAGCTTCAGCCAGCAAGCCTGGCTTGTTCTCCGGCTCAAAAACACCCTTCTTCAGCGCATCGATCTGGCTTGAGAGGTACTTTTGGATGTTGGTGCGGTAGGTTCCTTCGAACTCACGCAACTCGCCGACCTTGCCATGGAGCAGATCACGCTCTTGCTCCAGTGCAGTGAACAGCTCGGCGCGGCGATTCTTCGTCTCACCATCAAGAGCATTGGCGCGAGACTGCGCATCCGATGTCATCTTCTCGGCATTGATACGAGCCTCTGACTCAACACGCTCCGCCTTGGTACGTGCATCAACAGTGATCTCATGGGCCTGACGGTTGGCGTCATCAACCTTGCGCTTAGCCTCAGCCTCAGCCTCGCTCACAACCTGCTCGGACTGCTTGATCGCCAGTTCCACCATGCGGGTTACCTGCGGTGAAGCGTCAGCAGCAGTTGATACGACGATCTTCTGCACGCCATTCTCAACTACCGGAGTGGCAGCAGTAGCAGCAGTAGCAGCAGTGGCAGTCTCCTGCTTTTCTTCAAGCTGAGTATGTAGTTGCTTATTCTCTACGCGAAGACGCTCGATCTCCTCCGTGCAACGCTTTAGCGAATCCTGCAACTGCTGTGGCGCACCCGCATCACGACGAGCCTCAGCAAGTTCCTCATTGAGGCGCTTAATCTCCTCAGTAAGGTGCTTATTCTCATCCTGGAGGCGAGTATCCACGACGGGCGCAGCGGCTGCCGGAGCTACCGCAGGCTTGTCTGTGGCCTGCTTCTTGAGGGTCTCGTTCTCCTCGGTCATCGCCTGAATCGTGGCCTCGACCTTGTCAACAAAATTGTCGACGTCGGAGACCTCATAGCCCTGACGGCGCGACATATGGAAACGGGTCTTGCGAACCTCGTCAAGTGTGAGCGTCATTCTCCACCTCTAGTTCGAACGCCAAGCTCCCCTTGGCGGGTACGGCCGGGCGCCGCACGATGTGTCATCTTCAGGTTATCGCCCGTAAGGCCCATCAACCAACCAAACGACAGTATTTGTTCAACAGACAAGGGCAATTCTTCGACAGAGTCTCTAGCTCTGGTTGAAGAAGCTGCCCGCGATTCGCTCTTTATCCTCGGCTGCCACCGTGACATTAAGCGGCGAAAGCAAGAAGACCTTGCTCGTGACCCGCTCAATCGTGCCTCGGAGGCCAAAGACGAGACCAGCA
>JBOFIQ010000409.1:0-6192 GCA_051650245.1 Propionibacteriaceae bacterium
CCTATTCGAGTTGTTGTAGCCAAGCCTGGGCTTGACGGTCATGATCGCGGTGCCAAGGTTGTTGCGCGTGCCCTGCGCGACGCCGGCATGGAGGTCATTTACACCGGCTTGCACCAGACCCCAGAGCAGATCGTGCAGACTGCCATTGCTGAGGACGCCGATGCCATCGGCATGTCGATCCTCTCCGGTGCGCATAACACGCTGTTCCCCAAGGTAATCGAGCTCCTCAAGGAGCAGAATGCCTCAGACATCATCGTGTTTGGCGGCGGCATTATTCCGGATGGCGACATCCAGCCGCTTCTTGACGCCGGTGTCGGCACGCTCTTTACCCCAGGTACCACGATGGAAGAGTGCACATCCTGGGTTAAGCAGGCCGTTGCGGCCAAGCGAGCTGCCTAACTTTATATTCGCGCGTTCGTCGGGCATGCGCCGCCTGAGGTTCGCTCTCTATCTCAAAAAAGTACCGCCTGGCTCTGTGATGAGCCAGGCGGTACTTGTCTGAGAAGGGGGGTTAGAGCGCAAGAATGAGGAGCACAGCACAGATCACGAGGACCAGCACCGACATGGCATACCAGACCCAATCGGGTAAAGGATTTTTCTCGTCAGCGATAGGCGTGATTACTGGTGCAGCGGGCGACGGTGTTTCAGCCACGGTAGCGGGCGCAAGCGAATCTTTGCTGAGCGCTGCGCGTTGAAGCTCAGCGTAGGACGGAGGGCTTACGGGAGAATCAGCCCACTGTTCCCATTCGCTGGGGCTGGTGGCTGAACGTCGCGGTTTAACCTCAGTCCACGGGGTTGGGCTGGTCGCTGAACGTCGCGCTACCGCGATGATCTCTGCGGATGCAGGGCTGGAGGCGAACTTGCCTAATGTGGCAGCGCCAGCAGGCTGGGCCGGAATCGGCGGAATAACGACGCGGGCCGGGGCTGCAACGACATCGCCGGAATGCTCATCAGCATCGACATCATCGGTCGCTGAGGAGCGACGTGGCTCATCTGCGGCAGCCTCATCAGGGCCTTGGAACTCCCAGACCTCGGAAGATCGCCGGGGTAGGAGGGCATCAGCCGCAGCGTCTGGTGTAGAAACAACTACATCGTCTGGTGTCGGAACCGATACCGGAGGCAAGCCTCGTCGCGGCGTATCGTCAGCCATGCGTTCTCCTTTCTGCTAACTCCACTCTAGCGAGTTTGGTCGCGTCGCTGTCCCACGACTCGATATTCCTGGGACACTGGATAGACCATGCCAAGGATTAGTTCAGATATTCAGCTTTCAGTGCGCACCCCCGCGCACAAAAGCAAGACGCACAAAGTAGCGACAATGCCGTGGTGGCTTGCCGCGATTGCAGGGGCAAGTACCGTCGCACTGGGAGGCTGGCTACTGCTCAGCGGAGCCGTTGTTTCGGTGTGGCTTGGGGCCATGTCGGGTAGCTTCATCGATGCGGTCAGTACCGGCACGCGGGTATGGCTACTCGCCCATGGCTGCGTGATCGAGATTGGCGCTTTGCGAGTGTCGTTAGTGCCACTCGGGCTGACCTTACTGGTAGCTGTCATGCTGGGGCAGGCCGCTGCCTTTGCCACGCGCCAGAGCTTAACTGCGGAGTCGTCAGACCTGCGCTTATCAGCGACACCGGCAACATGGAAACCAGCGCTGCTTCTCACCGCCTGCTATACCGGAATCGTTGCCGTGGCTGCGTCGCTCTTTGTGACTCCCGTCGAGGCAGGGTGGACGCTGATCGTGACCGCTAGCGTCGCATTATTGGCGACATTGTGGGGGTCATGGAGCGTGACGTGTCTTGACGTTACTGCTGGTTGGCCCGCCTGGACGCGACGTTTACCGCGCGCTGCTCTCGCTGGAGCGGGTGTGGTTTTTGCCGTTGCGTTAGCGGCGCTCGTAGGAACATTGATCGTGCATGGGCACGAGATGATGACATTGCAGCGCGCGCTCAAACCCGGCGCGGTAGGGATCGTCGCCTTGATCGTGCTGGACCTGGCTTACGCGCCAACGCTGTTGTTGTGGGCTTCGGCCTATGTTCTGGGCGGGGGCTTCGCACTAGGGCCGGACGCCACTGTTTCTATCGCCAATACCCATCTTGGGATGCTGCCTGGTATCCCCATCATGGGGGCACTGCCGACGAGTTCTGGGCACTGGTACCTCTATTTGTGGCTGATCGGTGGGGCGCTCGCGGGTGTTGTCGCAGCGTGGTTTGCGGTTCGAGATCGAGAATCGGCAGGTATCGACGAGTTAGCACTTAGTGGAGCGGTGGCAGGTATTCTCGCTGCGCTTGTGGTGGTGGGCTGTGCAACGTTATCGCGTGGTTCGCTGGGCTTACATCGGCTTGCTGGGATGGGGCCACGGCTAGGGGAGTTAGCGACGTTATCGACGTCGCTCTTGGGAATTGCTGGGGCTGCTACTGGTGCAGTTATTGGTCTACTTCGCACACGTATACCAGCCGAGTCCACGCCCGCAGAGGACGTCGAATAGAGTGTGGGCGTGAGCCCTTTGCGCGTCGTCGTTTTGCTTTCTGGCACGGGTACGTTGTGCCAAGCGTTACTTGATGCGCAGCAGCATGGGCAGGCCCGCTACCAGCTAGTAGCAGTGGGCTCAGATGATCCGAATGCACCTGGATTGGTGCGGGCACAGAATGCTGGTCTGGCGACTTTCGCCGTCCCGATGGAGCGTCCCTATAAGCGGGGGAGCGCGCAACGACATAACTGGGACGAGCAATTGACTGAGGCTGTGGCTGCTTATGCGCCAGATCTGGTAGTCAGCGCAGGATTTATGAAGCTCTTTGATCGTCCATTTATGCAACGGTTCGGTGACCGGATCATTAACACGCACCCTGCTTTGTTGCCAGCATTTCCTGGCGCGCATGCAGTACGTGATGCGCTGGCTGCGGGTGCGACGGTGACGGGGGCGTCAATCTTTTGGGTCAATGACGGTATCGATACTGGGGAACTTATTGCCCAGAGTCCGGTGCCGGTTGAGCCTGGCGACACTGAGGAAACGCTCCACGAGCGGATCAAGATTGTCGAGCGTGAATTGCTCGTCGAAACCGTCAACTCTCTTGCAGATAAGGACTTAACGTGACCGAACGCCTGCCCCTCAAGCGCGCTTTGATTTCTGTCTATGACAAGACTGGTATTGAACAGATTGGTCGAGCGTTAGCGGCGGCTGGCATCGAGATCGTCTCGACAGGTTCAACGGCTAAGACATTGGCAGAAGCCGGGATTAGCGTTATTCCGGTTGAATCAATCACGAATTTTCCCGAGTGTTTTGATGATCGGGTTAAGACCTTGCATCCACTCATTCATGGGGGATTGCTTGCTGATCGTCGTAAAGAAAGCCATGTCGCGCAGATGGCTGAACTTGGGGTAGTGGGTATTGATCTACTCATCTCAAACTTGTATCCATTTAGCGAAACGGTGGCGACCGGTGCGGGGATTGAGGACTGTATCGCCAAGATCGATATTGGTGGACCGGCAATGGTGCGCGCGGCGGCTAAGAACCATGCGTCGGTCGCGGTGATTACTTCCCCGGACCAGTACGAGATCCTGGCAGAGGCGCTTGCGCAGGGGGGAACCACTTTGGCCCAGCGCCAGCGCTTGGCTGCCGAAGCGTATGTGCATACGGCCAGTTATGACGTCGCGGTGGCAACGTGGATGGGTAGCGTCGTGAGTGACACCTCGGAGGGGGACGGTTTTCCGGCGTGGGCTGGGGCGACATGGACGAAGCAGTCGGTGCTTCGCTATGGCGAGAACTCCCATCAGCAGGCAGCGCTTTACCTCAATAATTGCCACGGGGGAGGGCTTGCAAGCGCCGAGCAGTTCGGTGGCAAGGAGATGAGCTACAACAACTACGTCGATACCGATGCGGCTCGTCGGGCTGCTTACGATCATGACGAACCATGTGTCGCGGTGGTGAAGCACAATAATCCGTGCGGTATTGCGATCGGTGCTGACATTGCGCAAGCACATTGCCGTGCTCATGAGTGCGATCCGGTGTCAGCCTATGGCGGCGTCATCGCGTGTAATCGCCCGGTGTCGGTAGCCATGGCGCAGCAAGTGAAGCCGATCTTTACTGAGGTAATCGTCGCTCCAGGCTATGAGCCAGGTGCATTAGAGATGTTGCAGACAAAGAAGAATCTGCGCATTCTTCAGGCTGAGGCGCCCATGTGTGAGGGTGTCGAGTTACGTCATATCGATGGCGGGTTGTTGATGCAGCAGCGCGATGTTTTCCAAGGTGATGGTGATTCTTGCCAGAACTGGACGCTGGTTGCGGGGGAGGCTGCAGATGAGGCGACGTTGCGCGACTTGCAGTTTGCGTGGCGGGCAGTGCGGGCGGTGAAGTCGAATGCGATCTTGCTGGCCAAAGACGGAGCTTCTGTCGGTGTTGGTATGGGCCAGGTTAATCGGGTCGATTCAGCGCGACTTGCTGTAGCGCGTGCAGGGGAACGTGCGATGGGTGCGGTTGCTGCTTCAGACGCGTTCTTCCCCTTCGCCGATGGTGCGGAGATCGTTATCGACGGTGGCGTCAAGGCTATTGTCCAGCCTGGTGGTTCTATCCGCGATGAGGAGGTTATCGCCGTGGCTCGGGAGCGTGGTGTGACGATGTATTTCACAGGTAATCGTCACTTCGCCCACTAACGTCCCATAACGCACGACTTACGCGCACACGCACGAGTTCTAACTCGTGCGTGTGCGCATAAGTCGTGCGTTAGCCCCGTGAAAGTGCGCTGAATCGTGCTCGGTAAGATCGGCCCTATGACCGCGCAGCTTCTTGACGGCAAAGCCGTCGCCGCCCAGATCAAAACTGAACTCGCTGCCCGTGTGGCAAAGCTCAAAGAGCAAGGGGTAGTTCCCGGGTTGGGGACTGTGCTTGTTGGTGACGATCCGGGGTCGCACAGCTACGTCGGCATGAAGCACAAGGATTGCGCCCAGATCGGGATCGAATCAATCCGGGTTGATCTTCCAGCAACCGCGACAGCGCAAGAGCTGCAGCAGCAGATCGAACGACTCAACACAGATCCGGCCTGCACCGGTTACATCGTCCAACTCCCGCTGCCAAAGCACCTCCCCGAGAATGACATCCTTGCGATGATTGACCCGGCTAAAGACGCTGACGGTCTACACCCGATCAACTTGGGTAAATTGGTGCTCAATGAACCTGCGCCATTGCCATGCACGCCGCGCGGAATCGTCGAATTACTGCGACGCTTCGATATTGAACTCGGCGGCGCTGAGGTTGTTGTTGTAGGGCGCGGTATCACTGTGGGCCGTCCGCTGGGGCTCATCCTCACGCGTAAATCAGAGAACTGCACGACGACGTTGTGCCACACCGGAACCCGTGACTTGCGCGAGCATACCCGTAAGGCTGACATCATCGTCGCTGCTGCTGGCGTGACGCATATGATCACCGCCGACATGATTAAAGAGGGGGCAGTGCTCCTCGACGTTGGCGTTTCTCGCACTCCCGAGGGCAAGCTTGCTGGCGATCTTCACCCGGACGTCTTCACTAAGGCCGGTTGGGTCGCGCCGAATCCGGGCGGAGTTGGTCCCATGACTCGCGCTATGTTGCTGAGCAATGTCGTTGATCGAGCGGAGCAACTTGCCGGATTGCGTTAAGGCGCAGCGTTGGTTGGGTGAGGTGAAAGTCACGAACACGTTAAGGGCGGCGGCTGCCGCTGCGGAGGCCTAGGTGCCTGCCGGGGATTCATCATTACGCGGTGACGAGACCAATGACGTATCAGAATCATCAGGGTAAGAGCTAGCTGGCATTATGAGTATCTGAGCTATTCGCGGACTTAGTTCTTCTTGCTGTAGCGTAATGGACCCATAATGCTTCAACTGCAATAGCAAAAGCAGTTGAAATGATAATAGCTAATAGTGGTCGCAACCAGATCGTCAATATCTGATATAGCACCATATTAATGAGGAGCGCTACTGTAGTTAAGTAGAACATATGCTTCTCCGCGGGACTAAAAACCCATGGGCTGCCAGTGTCACTTGACGAAGGTATCGCATGCTTTGGTTCAACGATGCGTTTCTTAGAATCCGACATATAGCCATCCATATCATCACAGTAGTCGTAGTGCAGGTTTATTGATATTAGAAGTTGTACTGACAAGAAACGGGCGTAGATACAGTTGTGGGCAGGCACCCGAGGCCCGCCCACAACGTAGAGAATAGACCTAGATC
>JBOFIQ010000410.1:0-1241 GCA_051650245.1 Propionibacteriaceae bacterium
TCTGCTATTCCAGGCTCGACTTACCGACCAATATGAGTTGGCGCGCACGTTAGGTTTCAGTGACATCGAACTCGCCGGGCTAGCCCGCAGCAGCATCCGTGCCTCATTAGCACCCGAAATAGATAAGCAGCGCTGGCTCACCGACGTCGATGGCTGGTTAGCGCTCTAACGAAACGCGAAATAGGGGCTATTGGCTCCACACCAGGTCAGGGCTGGAACCATTGCCGTTTCCCATGATGCGGGGGAGTGTGCCGCATCTGTTACCGGGGCCATCGTGATCTGAAGTATCGATGATGTCGCTGCAGAGAAAGCCTCGGCATAGCCTTTGACCTGCACATCATTGACACCATACGAGGCATAGATCTTCACCGCTGGCTTCTCGGCAGCAGCAACTTTGGCCAAGTCGTAGCGGGGGTCTTCGGGAGCAGTCCACTGTTGCCCACCGGTGTAGACCGGGGCGTAGGAACCCGACAAATTCATTACAAGGCCGAACTGATGAGAATGACGTACCCCCATGAGGGCAGCACAGTAGCCACCTGCAGAAAATCCCATCGTCGCCCAGGCTTGGGGATCATCGATAGCACGCAGATTCGTCTGCACCCACTGGACTACATCGACGCTGACCCAGGTCTCCCATGTGCTGCCACCAGTAGTCGTCGCATCGACGCACTCAGAATCTAGTTTTCCGGGATAGACGTCAGGGATAACGATGATCGACTCACGCAGTTCATGGTTCGCAGTAGCGTGACGAATGAGTTGATCGAGCTCAATATTGTCGCGGTAATGTACCGGGTCTCCCGGGTAGCCGCCAAAAGCCATGAGCACCGGATAATGCTGATCAGGATGGCTGAGATAACTTGGCGGCAGCCAGACCAGAACCCGCGACGACACTGAGCTTGCGGTCCCAGCCAAGGTGAACTCGGCCCACGTATCAGAACCCTGATCGCTCAGTTGCGCACCGATTGTGGGATTACTCAGCGGTTCACGCTGGAGCTGAGTCGTTGCCGCAGTCCATTCTCGAGGACTCACCGTTGTGGTGGGAGTAGGTGCCATGACCTGAGGAGTATTGCCGGAGCGGGGAGTCATTGCGGTGAGATCGCTGAATCGACCAAACCAGATATTTGCCCGATTGACCACGGCAAAGAGCGAGATCAAACAGAGCACAACAGCAAGGAGTACCGCCGCTGCCTGCTTAAGCCCAAAGAAACGTCGCTGGGGTTTGCGCGGCACGACGTAACAGG
>JBOFIQ010000411.1:0-4356 GCA_051650245.1 Propionibacteriaceae bacterium
GCCAGTTGGTAGGGCGAGAACGGATCAGCCCAACATTTCTCCGGATTACCCTTGCCGGAGACGACTTAGCCACGGTATCTGACGTCGTGAGTGATCAGCGCGTCAAATTGATTCTGGGCACTGATGATGAACTCACAACCTTGGCTCAAGCCAAAGATTGGTACGAGACATGGCTCGAATTGGGAGATACACGTCCCGCCATTCGCACCTATACCCTGATCGCGGTGAGCGAGGGCGACAACGGTGCTGGCACAGCCACCATCGACGTGTGCGATCACCCAGGCAAAGCCAGCGACTTTGCCCGCTCCGCTCCGCTTGGCAGCACTCTTGGTTTATTCGCCCCAGACCGCCGCGTTGATGGCTATCGCGAGATTGGTATCGGCTGGCACCCGCAGGGCGCTCACACCGTATTCCTCCTCGCAGACCAGACGGCATTACCCGCTGCGATGAATATTTTGGCCGGTCTTGCCGCCGAGGTGAAGGGTGAAGCCCATCTCGAAGTGCCTTTTGCGGCTGATATCCGTGAGCTTGCTGCTCCTTGTGGAGTTAGCGTGGTGTGGCATGTCAAGGAGAGCGGGGAATGTGCCTTAACTGGGCTGGCTGCTCGTAGCTGTCAGGTGCCTGATGATCTCGATGATGAGTTGCTATGGGATGAAGGTAGCGGTGAGTCCTGGTATGGCTGGATCGCAGGTGAGACCGGCTGGGTGCGGCAGGCCCGGACCCTTGCCAAAGAGGCGGGCTATCCGCTCAAGAACATGAGCATCATGGGCTATTGGAAGCGTGGCGTCACGTTCTAATCTGATGGCTTATCGATATCAGCAAAAAGTGGTGTGATTGCCACGGCTGAGATCAACGGGAGCACGGCAAGGATCAGCCAGGGAAGGACCGCAGATGGTCCTGGATGATGTGCGGGTTCAAGGAGACGTCCAAGTGGTCCACTGACGAAGAGCACTCCAATGCCGCTGACCGATGACATGGCACCGAAGAATGTTCCGAGCTGCTTTTCTTGGGCCAGTAGCGCGACGGCGTCATTTGTCCGTGGTCCAGCGATCATGGACCCCACATGGAGCACGATGACAAATGCCGCGATAGGAAGTATCGCAACAAGGCGGTTCGCGGGGCGGAACCAGACCACGGCAGCGACGATGGCAAAAGCAGCCGATGTGCACACATAGCCCAGTCGGATTGCGCGTCCAGTCCCGAGACGGTGGGTGATTCTGGTCACATAGCCTTGGCAGCAGACAACAAAAAGCGAGGCGAGCAAGAAGAACCATGTGATGCTCTGCGGCGCGAGCTGGGAACGCTCCAACTCAACAGGTAAAGCCAGATACATCTGGTTATAGGCGATCAGCATCACTGCATTAACGAGGCAGAACGCTAAGAAGGTGCGGTGGCGTAAGACCGTAGCTATGGATGTGGCTACCCGGGTCTGCTCTCCCACGCGCAACCCAGACGGAAGCCAGATCAGATGGACAAGCCCGATGGCAAGGAAGATGCTGGCGGCGATAACGCAGGTCGCTCGAAATGGCAGAAAAAATAGCAGACCGCCGAGTGCCGGGCCAATAGCTGATCCTGCACGCGAGAACACACTCCCCAGTGCCAACACCTGAATCCGCGACGGTCCACCACGATCTTGAAGCTGTCCGGATAAGCCGATGATGGCTGATTCGCAAGCTGGTGAAAAGAGCGCCGCAGCCAGGCCAATGAGGACGACACCAAGGATGATTGCCCACACGTTGTCTGTGGCAGCCAAGGTGAGGAATGCCAGCACACGAATAGCGATGCCAACGATGGCGATGGGTTTGATGCCAAGCCAGTCTGTTAAGGCACCGCCGAGAAAGAACAGACCTTGTTGTGAGAATGTTCTCAAGCCCAAGATCAGACCGATCATGGCACCAGCAAGATGAAGGTCATGTTCAAAGTAGCCAGCTAAGAAGGGCACGACCAGGTAGAAGCCCACGTTAAAGACGAATTGGGAGACCAGGAGCAGTTGGATCGGTCGAGATAGCTGACGAAAGAGAGCAATATCGTTACGCATACCTATGCCATCGAGATCAAGAGTTGGGTGTATTCATGGGCAGGTTCGTGGACGATCTGGGACGTCGATCCTTGTTCCACGATGCACCCTGAACGCATCACAGCAACGTGATCTGCCAGAGAAGCAACAACGGCAATGTCATGGCTGACAAAGAGTAGAGACAGTTGGCGCTGCGCACGAAGCTGGCGAAGTAAATCAAGGATGTCTGCCTGGACTGTGACATCAAGGGCAGAGGTGATCTCATCACAGATAATCAACTTTGGTTCGGCCAGCAGCGCTCGGGCAATGGCAACACGTTGGGCTTGTCCCACACTGATCGAGCGGATCGGACGATCGAGAAGATCTCCAGTCAGACCAACTGATTCCAGCGCACCCACGGCAAGCTCAGTCTGATCGGCGCGGGGAATATGACGCTTATAGGAGAGCGGCTCACGCAGACAAGCACCGATGCTCATCCGCGGGTCGAAGGAACTACGAGGTTCTTGGAAGATGACCTGTAGCCGACGTTGGTGCGCTCTCACCTTGGATCGTGAGCGTGACTCAAGGGTGGCACCATCGAGAGTGACCGTTCCACTATCGGCATGGATCAGCCCTGCAATGATTCCGGCGAGCGTGGACTTGCCGCTCCCTGACTCTCCAATGATTCCTAGACATTGACCGGCATCAAGGTTCAGCGACGCATCGCGTACTGCATGGACTCTGCCAAAACGTCCGTCAAAGGTCTTATTGACCGCATCAACTTCAAGCAGCATGGAATCCCTCCAGACTGGGGATCGCGTTCATAAAACGACGAGTTGCGGGATGGGTGGGGGAGCACAGCACTGCAGCAGTTGGTCCAGATTCGACGAAGGTGCCGTCGAGCAAGACATGGACCTCATCGACGAGTTTTTCCATGAGCCGGATCTGATGGCTGACGAAGAGCACTGCGGTGCCAAACTCCACCGCAGTCTCGCGCAGCAAGGTACAGACTTCTGCCTGAGCCTGGACATCGAGTGCGGAAGTGGGTTCGTCAGCAAGAAGAACCCGTGGCTCGCTCAACAGCGCCATCGCGATGGCCGCACGCTGCAACATGCCGCCAGAAAGTTCAAAGGGATACGCATTGAGCACAGTATCGGGGGCATCGAAACGTAACCGTTTGAGCAATTTGTGTGCAGCGGTGAGGCAGTCATGTTTACTGGCATGAGGGGTATGGAGCCGCACCGATTCAACGAACTGACTTCCCAAACGCGTCAGCGGGTCAAAACTCGCTGACGGCGTCTGGAAAATCATGGCGATCTCAGGACCACGAAGTGTGCGCCAGGCGTGGGGTCCAAGACGCGTGATATCGACCCCGCGATAGCGCAAACTTCCCGAACGGACCTGGAGACCGCCGTGAGACAGTCCAAGTAGTGAACCCAGTAACGTGGATTTTCCACCACCAGACTGTCCAACGACACCGACGAGAGACCCAGGGGCAAGTGCCAGCGATAAGCCAGAGATCACGTCAGGGCCCTGCCCATAGCCAGCGCTAAGGTCGTTGCACTCCAGGATCATGGCGCGCTGGTCTCCACCCTGGAGCTCTACGTCGGCGGGGGTCACTTCTGCACGCTCGTCTTAGCCGACAGCAAGTGGTACTCCGTGGGGCGGATTTCCAAATCCTTGACTGAAGCATTGGAAACGGCCCACCACTGCTGATGCCCCACGATGATGTAGGGCAGCTCATCAAGAAGTACCTGTTCGGCGGCGTGGCTAGCCTTGATGCGCTCGTCGTGGTTGACGGTGTTGCTCAACTTATCTAGCGCGGAATCGAATGTCGCCGAGGTGTAGTGGCAGTAGTTCGTTGTTGAGGTCGAGCGCAACATCGTGTCGAAGAAGTACTCGGGGTCTCCTGAAGGGGCAGTACCCATGGAGTACATCCCCAGGTCATAGTCGCCAGCTTTCATGACGTCAGCAGTTGACTTCATCTCGTCAATAGTGATTGTGACGCCAATTGAGCGCATATCTGACTGAAGGAGCTGGGCAAGCTGACCCAGATAAGGACGCATTGGGTAGGTCACGACCTTGAGGGTCAGGGGGTTGCCATCCTTGACCAGTACGCCATTTTCTTCCGTGTAGCCAAGCTCGAGGAATAGCGACTTAGCCTTGGCAAGGTCCTTCTGCGACGCCGTAGTCTTGCGGTCTGCTTCGCCACCGAAAGCAACATTTTCTGGGAAGAAAACGAATGTTGGCTTAGCCGTGTCATGCATGAGCGAGGCATAGCCCTGACGGTCTAAGGCGTAGTTGATCGCTTGGCGAGCACGAACGTCTTGGAGCACACCGCGCTTGGTATTGAGAATGAC
>JBOFIQ010000412.1:0-3971 GCA_051650245.1 Propionibacteriaceae bacterium
GATACCACCGAGTGGGTCAGTTACACCCATGTAGACGATGGAACCCCAGCCCAGCACAGTGAGGATCGTGCAGATCCAGGCACCGGGACGCCACGAAGGATCTTCGAAGCGCTTGAGACCCTTGATGTTGGCGAACATATCCGACAGCATGAAGCGGCAGACGCGGGTACCAGCGTCGATTGTGGTGAGGATGAACAACGCCTCAAACATGACGGCGAAGTGGTACCAGAATGCCTTCATCGCAGCCAGACCAGGAATCTGGGACAGAATCTCCGACATGCCGACAGCCAAGGTCGGTGCACCACCAGTACGGCTCACCACCGACTTTTCGCCCATCGCCTGCGCGATCTCAGTGAAGTACTGCGGTTGGATATCAGGGATGGCATTCCCGCTACCGGTGACCAGGTTAAGACCATTGACGTACTTGGCTGCGGTCTCGGGAGTGCCACCAGTAAGACCTGCCGGAGCATTCATCGCGAAGTACAGGTGCGGATCGAGAATACAGGCAGCGATGAGCGCAGAAATCGCGACGAACGATTCCATCAACATACCGCCGTAACCGATGATGCGCGCCTGGCGTTCCTTCTCGATCATCTTCGGCGTTGTACCGGAAGCGATCAGTGAGTGGAAGCCCGAAATAGCACCACAGGCGATGGTGATGAACAAGAACGGGAATAAGTTACCGGCGAAGGCAGGGCCGGTGCCGGTCTTGGCGAAAGTCGTGATTGCTGGCATCTTCATCACCGGGAGCACCACGAGGATGCCCATCGAGAGCAAGATGATGGTGCCGACCTTCATGAATGTCGAGAGGTAGTCGCGGGGAGCAAGCAGCAGCCAGACGGGCAAGATTGCCGCGACGAAGCCATAGACTGCGATCCAAATCGCCAACGATTCCTTGCTCAACGTAAAGATGTGCGCCAATGTCGGGTTCTGGGCTACCCAGTTGCCCCCGATGATCGACATGAGCAGCAAGACCAGACCGATGATTGAGGTCTCCCCCACTTTCCCAGGCCGGATATAGCGCATATAAACGCCCATAAAGAGTGCAATCGGGATCGTCATTGCGATGGAGAACACGCCCCACGGGGATTCAGCCAGCGCACCGATGATGACGATGGCAAGCACTGCGATCAAGATGATCATGATGCTGACGATGCCGATAATGGCGATCCAGCCACCGAAAGAGCCCAACTCTTCCTTGGCCATCTGGCCTAGCGAGTGTCCGTCGCGCCGGATCGACATGTGCAAAACCATGTAGTCCTGAACGGCACCGGCCAAGATGACGCCAAGAATGATCCAGATCGTGCCGGGCAGGTAGCCCATCTGCGATGCCAGAATCGGGCCGACCAGCGGACCAGCGCCAGCGATAGCAGCGAAGTGATGTCCGAACAGCACCGCGCGGTGCGTCGGCATAAAGTCTTTACCATTGTCGAACTTTTCCGCAGGGGTGGCGCGGGTGTCATCGGGCTGAAGAATCTTGACCTCAATCAAACCTGCATAGAAACGCAGGGCAACGAGGTAACTGCATACTGCGGCAAGAACGAACCAGCCTGCGCTGACATGTTCACCACGCGATGCTGCAATCATGACCCAGCCGATCGCGGCACCCAGCGCGAGCAGAGCGAAGATGATCTTCGTCTTCAGACTCATTGTGGGCGGCTCGACCACGGCGGTTGGCGGGAGCGAATCAAAGGTCTTGATCTCGCGTCCCTCGGTAGTCGTGGATGACACGACGCCTCCTTCAGATAGAAAGGGCGATTGCTCGCCAGAACTCACGTGTACGTTAGCCCAATAGCGTCAAGAAATGCGGCGAATATCTCTTTTTCTGAATAATTGCCGCCGAAATGTTAATTTTCATGCACCAGGGACGACATAATCGGACCCTACTGGTCGGTATCGACGTCAACCACACCGCGACGTAGCTGCCGCACAGCCGTCCGCGCAGCATCGCGGACCGAACCAGGACCTGCTGCATCACCGATCTGACCACAAAAATCAATGACTTGGCGGACCCAGCGAACAAAATCACCAGCAACGAGCCCTGATTGGGTCAGCACATCGGCAAGATCATCGCCAGCAGCCCACGCATACACTGCTTCAGCGAAACCGATATCAAGTTCGCGCCCACGCTCTAGACGATGATCACGTTCGAGCAAGCCAACCTCACGACGAACTGCCCGCAATGCCGATTGAGCCTTTTCACTGGCGCGATCAGGCATCCGATGAAGCGTGCCATCAGTTCTGGATTCGTAGACCAGCGTGGACAATACTGCCGCCAACTGCGGTCCGGTCAGACCATCAAAGACCCCCAGGCGCAGTGCTTGCGCCGCCACCAAATCCAGCTCGTTATAGATCCGAGCCAGCATCCGGCCTTCGTCGGTGACATGACGTCCATCCTCATCGAGGTAGCCCAAGGCCTCCAGCACCAAACAGATCTTGTCGAACTTGCGAGCAATCGTTTGAGTCCGTGAATCTGCTTGTGCACGTAATGCTCTTGCTTCTCGTTCGAGACGCAATGCTTGCTCGGCAGCGCGAGCGTGAAGTTCTCGATCTGGGCATGCATGGCACGGATGTGCCCGCAGCTCTACTCGGGCACTGAGTAGTCGCGCCTCCGTGTCGTCATCAACCGGAGCATCCTTCCACCGGCTAGGTTCTGTTAACTGCGGCAGTCGCGCCTGCAATGCTGCGGCTACGGCTCGGCGCGAAGACGCGTCGCGGACATCAAAGTACTTCGGTACCCGGATTTTTCCGCCAAGGACTGGCGGTGTCGGGAAATCGACAAGGCCAGCCTTGACGATCTGGCGGGTCAGCGTCATGACGGATAGATGCAACTCACCACGCTGACCACGCGGATTCGCGACAACAGCAGCCCAGCCACGCTTCTTGCCTGATGGGATGTAGACCAGATCGCCGGGAGCCAGATCTTGAAGAATCGTGTACGTCTCAGCCCGACGATCAGCTTTACGCTCATGGGCAATCTGGGCTTCGCTCGCAGAAATCTCACCGCGCAACCGCGCGTAGTGCTCAAAATCACCTTGGTCACAGTGAACCTGAGCCCAGGCTGTCGCGACATCATGGTCAAGGTGCTGCAGCCGACGCGCCACCCCAACGACGGAGCGGTCAGATTGGAATTGCGCAAAACTTTGTTCAAGTAGTCCCCGCGCGCGATCCCGTCCCACGGCTCCCACGAGATTGGCTGCCATGTTGTAGGTCGGGGAAAAGCTGGAGCGTAATGGGTAGGTACGTTTACTTGCCAGGCCAGCGACGGCACGCGGCTCTACTCCTGGCTGCCATACGACGATGGCATGACCATCGACGTCAATCCCGCGCCGCCCCGCGCGGCCCGTGAGCTGGGTGTACTCCCCCGGCGTAATGTCAGCGTGGGTTTCGCCGTTGTACTTCGTCAGTTTCTCAATCACTACCGACTTGGCCGGCATATTGATACCCAATGCCAAGGTATCGGTGGCGAAGACGATCTTGATCAAACCTCGGACGAAGGCCGCTTCCACGCACTCCTTGAAGGCAGGCAATAAGCCAGCATGGTGGGCCGCAATACCGCGACGTAGCCCCTCAGCAAACCAATCAAAATCGAGTGCTCGCAGATCCTCGTCACTGAGCCGAGCAGTGTATTGCCCGAGCAAAATGTCAATCTCACGCTTTTCATAGTCCGTTGTGAGATCGGTGTAGCAGCCAAGAAGCTGCCGCACTGCCGCATCGCAACCGGTACGAGAAAAGACAAAACAGATCGCAGGCAGCAACTTAGCTTTTCCCAAAGCATCAACCATGTCGCGCCGCGAAGTCGTAAACGCGCTACGCCCAGCAAAGCGCGGATTAGCCTGACCGCCATAGAGCGAGCGTGATCCTTGCTTCCCCCGCCCCGAACGCCCTCTGGGGTTACGAGCATCATCACGAACCAGACGTGATTCATCTACTCCGGATGGCAAGATGTTGGGCACTGGGGTTAGCAGAGG
>JBOFIQ010000413.1:0-3354 GCA_051650245.1 Propionibacteriaceae bacterium
CCATGCTCATGATGGCCAAGATCAGACATTCTCGTCTCTACTTAGCGGGCATGATTGCGGCGCTGGGTCTTGCTGCAATTTCGGGCTTGCATGTGCATGCCTGGAGCAACGACCGGCTAACTAGTGCAGCGCGCGAGCACGCCTTTATTAGCGTCGATGCTGTTGTGATAGCAGAACCGACGACGCACAAGAGCCGTTTTGCGGCGATGACGGTGATAAATCTTCGTGCAGAACAGTTCAGTGTGCGGGGTTCAACGTGGAAGAGTAAGCAGGGCTTCGCGGTTACTGCACCCGCAGGGCAAGACTGGTCAAGGCTTAGCCCGGGGTCACGGATTCGAGTGCAGGGGACCGTGTCCCTACCGCACAGTGACTCTGCGCCTCGTATCGTCCTTCATGCTACGCAGAGATATACCCTCATCGATGAACCAGGCGCTGCTCCCCGATTCTTGCATCGAGTACGCCAGGGATTAGGCGAGACATCCGCGACGCTACCCATGCCAGAAGCAGCATTATTGCCTGGGATCGTGATCGGCCAAACATCAGCAATTCCTGATGTTGTCACGCAACAGTTTCGTGATGCTGCGTTGCTCCACGTTCTTGCCGTGAGCGGAGCAAACCTCTCAATCTTGCTGGGCTTTGGTCTTCTCCTTGCTGGCTGGTGTGGGGTGCGTGGCTATCAGCGGTTAGCGCTCGCAGCGCTCGTGACGGCTATTTTCGTCGCGCTATGCGGTACAGAACCATCGGTCGTGAGGGCTAGCGCGATGGGGGTCGTTGCGCTGACTGCAGTGGGCTCTGGCGCATCAGAGGGACGGGCACTGCGTCATCTCTGCGTCGCCATTCTTGTTGTACTGGCACTTGATCCCTGGCTGGCGGTGAGTTGGGGTTTTGCTTTATCAGTGGCCGCGACAGCGGGATTGGTGCTTCTTTCTGGTCCTTGGGCTCAGCACTTGGCAGCCTGGCTACCTCGGTGGCTTGCCGAAGCGATTGCAATTCCGCTGGCTGCCCAATGCGCAACAGAACCAGTTGTGGTCTTGCTCAGCGGGCAGATCAGCATCGTTGGAGTTGTCGCTAATGTGCTTGTGGCGCCATGTATTGCGCCAGCGACGATCTTAGGGTTTGCGGCAACTGCTCTATCGCTGGGCGGAGCGTCCCTTGGACGGATTGCTGCTGTGCCGGCAGGTTGGTGTTGTCACGTCATTGCATGGGTCGCTCAGCACTGTTCACAACTTCCTGGAGCGCGATTCTCTTGGCCTGCCGGAGCATTGCCCTGGTTCGTCTTAGTAGGACTAGTGCTCCTGTGGCTTGTTCTTGCACGTCAGGTCCTCTCCCGATGGTGGGTATGTGGAGCGCTCGTTATAGGAATGGTCTTTACCCTTGTCCATAGCCCGCGTCAGCCGGGATTCCCTCCAGAGAACTGGTCCATCGTCGTGTGTGATGTGGGACAAGGAAGCGCAGCAGTTGGTTGGGTCGCCGCGCACGAGGCTGTCCTCTTTGACGTAGGGCCAGAGCCACGCTCCGTGCTGGCTTGCCTCAGCCAACTAGGGATTACGGCGGTTCCTGTTGTTGTGCTTAGCCATGATCATGCAGACCACACCGGTGGGCTTGACGCTGTGGTGACACGGTTCCATCCATCCCTGGTGATCGTGTCTCCGACAGCTTCTGCGCAACGAGAACACCTCATTGGTCTGTGCCAAGACGCAACAGTCGTGATGGGGTATCCGGGGCTAACACTTCACCTCGGCGATGGTGTTCTTGAATTGATCTCGGTATTACAGCACGCACATCAGCAGCAGCCAGTGGGCGGCAATTCTGGTGAATCTGCTGCAGAAAATGACGGCAGTCTCGTCGCTCAGTGGACGTCTGCCTCGGTGAGCACACTTATCACCGGTGATATCGAGCAGGCTGCGCAGCAGGAAGCCCTTTCACGGCTACATCCCACCGATGTGGTGGTGGTTGCTCACCACGGTTCAGGGCACATGCTCCCGGAGTTCTATCACGAAACTCACGCTCAGCTTGCTGTCATCAGCGTCGGGAAAGACAACGACTATGGGCATCCTGCTGCATCTACATTGCGGGCTCTTCGTGACGCTGGCATGGCCGTTGCGCGTACCGATCATTCCGGTTCAATCGCCGTCGTGCGTGAACATGGCGAACTTTGCTTCGTCACAACCAAAACCCTAAAGAAAGGAACACCATGATTAGGCATCACCGTTGGTTTGCCCTCATCGTGCTGATAGTAATTGGACTAGCGAGTGGAACTATGTCTGCTCAGGCTAGTCCTGGAGACGGCACGAGGACCGGTGTCTGGCTGCCGTCGGATTACATGGGCAACTACCGCATTGGCGCACACTATGGCTACTGTATCGATCCCAACGGCGGCCCCTCCGAACCAGTCAGCGGCTGGATTGAAGCTACTCCAGCGGGGCAGCATAAGCAGACCGGTCTGAAGCGTGGATTAGGACGGGTTGCTAATACTGGACCAGAAATTAGTGCCAAAGAGTGGGGCGAGATGGCGTATATCTTGCATGCCACGCGTGAACATCGTGACGATGTGGTGTGGGCGGCTGTTGCTGATCGACTAATTCGGCTTCGCTCAGTCTTTGATAGCGCCCAGCTTGCTGCTGAGGAACAGCGTTTTGCTGAACTTCTCAAAAAGCATCCACAAGCTCGCACCTATGCGGAGTCGCTCCACCAGGAGGCGCTGCAATTTGCTGGGCCTTACACATTTGAGTTGAACTGGAAAAAACAACCAACAGCTACCGAGGCAGGATCAGCACTGGTTCAGCTTCGCGCAGCATCGGGGCAGAAAGCTCCCTACGAGATCAGTATTAACGTCGACGGTAAACCAGCAGCAAGCAATGATGGGCTTATCACGGTTCCAGCAGGCGTTGGCAAACGTCAGATCACTGCACATGTCACGGTTGCAGCCAGCGTTCCGACGCTGATAATCCCAGCTCGGTATGACCAGAACCACTCGGATTCACGAGGTCAGCGGATGGTCAGCGATGCGGCTCCGGTACAGCTTAATGCTGCGTTAGAACTCGACGTTGCCAAGATTAAGCCGACCCTGATCACCACCGCGTCAGCAGCCGAAGCGCTCCCCGGAACCGCATTGACCGATACCGTCGCAGTTTCCCAAGCACAGGGCTACCATGCCACGGGGCGAGCAATCTTGTGGGGGCCTTATACCCAGCAGCCAACACATGCACAATGTCAGGCAGGCGATCCTCGCGCAGGAGATGTAGCCCTCTCGATCACCGGTGACGGGACCTGGACTACCGAGGCAATCGTGGTAACGACACCTGGCTATTACGTCTGGCAGGAGGTTATGCCGCAGACCGATACCGCAGAAGC
>JBOFIQ010000414.1:0-4223 GCA_051650245.1 Propionibacteriaceae bacterium
GAAGGCGAGACTTTCGCGTGGAATGATGATTCGACCTACGTGCGTCGTGGTCCCTATTTCGACGACATGCCGTTGGAGCCCAAGCCGGTCACCGATATTCACGGTGCACGCGCCTTGCTGAAGCTGGGGGACTCGGTGACTACCGACCACATCTCCCCGGCATCGTCGATCCCGGCGAACTCTCCGGCAGCCAAGTACCTGACGGATCGTGGCGTCGAGCGCAAGGACTTCAACAGCTATGGCTCACGTCGTGGCAACCACGAAGTCATGGTGCGCGGCACATTTGCCAACATTCGGTTGCGTAACCAGATCGCACCGGGTACCGAAGGCGGATACACCCGCGACTTCACGGTGGCCGATGGTCCGGTCACCACGGTGTACGAAGCGTCGATGAACTACCAGGCACAGGGCACCCCGCTTGTGGTCTTGGCTGGTAAGGAATATGGCACGGGCTCGTCACGTGACTGGGCAGCTAAGGGCACGATGCTCTTGGGTATCAAGGCAGCGATTGCAGAGTCCTTCGAGCGTATTCACCGATCCAACCTCATCGGTATGGGCGTTATGCCGTTGCAGTTCCCCGATGGTGAGACCGCCGATAGCTTGGGTCTTACCGGCGAGGAGAGCTTCGACATTCTCGGAATTGAGAAGCTCAACGAGCACATCACGCCAAAGACCTTGCGCGTCATCGCTACTAAGCCTGACGGTTCCACCGTCGAGTTTGATGCCACGGTGCGTATCGATACTCCAGGTGAGGCCGATTACTACCGCAACGGCGGCATTTTGCAGTTCGTTTTGCGTAATCTCGCAAAGTAAAACCACGTAATAATTGATGTCCCGCGTAGCTTCGGCTGCGCGGGACATCGCGTTATCGGCAGTAGAGCTGGAGCGGCTAAACTGCTCCTTATGACACCCGCTAATCGACGTCGCCCTGATTCACACCTCAGCGACGATGATGTCAGCGGTATCCGCGTGTTGTGGACTAGGCCCAAAGAGCAACCGAGTGCAGGGATGCGTGTGGCATGGTCCTATGCCGTGGGCTTCCTTGTCGCCGTCATCGCTATTCCAGCGGGCTGGACGATCGCCAATTCGCTCTACAACTCCAACGTCGTATGTAAGGATTCGGAGAGCTTCGGCTGTGCGCTTGTTACAATTGCGACGACTATCGGGCTGCTGACGGCGCTCTTGCTCGTCGTGGGTGGCTGGTGGTTCCGCCTTGGTTGGCGCTGGGGTCTGGTCTTTGTCGCTGCGGCGTTAGGGTTGATCGAAATCGTCGTCGATCCGTTATCGCCATGGACCTTGATAGCGGTCGTGATACCGGCCATTGCCGCGTTGCTGACCGACCCTGACCCGAAGTGGCAACGCCCACGCTGGTGGGCATCTTTGGTGCTTATCATCGTGACCGGGGGGTACTTGGCAGCCGCTCTTGTGTCCGCAATGGCTCCCTGATCTCGCAGACATTGTGACAATGGCTATTCTTGACCGCATGCCAATTCTCGATCAGATTCACAGTCCTGCAGATGTGCAGGGATTGTCTGATCGGCAACTGACGATCCTGGCGAAAGAGATCCGGCAGTTCCTCATCGCTAATGTCGCCCAGACAGGTGGGCACCTTGGCCCGAACTTGGGCGTGGTTGAACTCACTGTTGCGCTACACCGAGTATTCGATTCGCCGAATGATCCGATCCTGTTCGATACCGGGCATCAAAGCTACGTCCACAAGATCTTGACTGGACGCCGGGAGCAATTCGCTACCTTGCGTCAAGAAGGTGGGCTATCGGGTTACCCCAGCCGCAGTGAGTCTGAACATGACTGGATTGAGTCCTCCCATGCGTCGGCGGCATTGTCCTGGGGCGAAGGTATGGCCAAGGGATTCAAATTACGTGGCGAAACTGACCGCACAGTTGTGGTCGTCGTTGGCGATGGAGCCTTAACCGGAGGTATGGCGTGGGAAGCGCTCAACACCATCGCGGTTGAAGAAGATCTGCGGTTGGTCATCGTCGTCAATGACAATGGGCGTAGTTATACCCCGACGGTGGGCGGGCTATCACGGCAGCTCTCGACGATTCGCACAGACCCGCGTTACGAAGACGTACTCTCAGTCGTGAAGAAGGCAGTGTCGCGCACACCGCTGGTGGGTAAGCCTGCCTACGACTTCATGCACGGACTGAAGGTCGGTCTCAAGGATTTCATCGCTCCCCAGAGCCTATTTGCTGATCTGGGCTTGAAATATCTTGGGCCGATTGACGGTCACGACGAATCAGCGCTGGAAGCGGCCCTGATACAGGCTAAGAAGTACGAGGGCCCCGTCATCGTGCATGCCATCACGACCAAGGGCAAGGGTTTCGCTGCTGCTGAGGACCATGAAGAAGATCGGTTCCATGCGGTGGGACGGATCGACCCAGTAACTGGTGCAGCACTCAGCGGTGAGCCTGAGCAGTCCTGGACACAGATCTTTGCCGAGGAAATGGTCGCACTCGGTGCTCAGCATCCTGAACTGGTGGGTATCACTGCTGCGATGTTGCACCCAGTGGGGTTAGGCCCCTTTGCCCAGGCCTACCCAGAGCGGACTTTCGATGTCGGCATCGCCGAACAGCACGCCGTCGCTTCTGCCGCAGGGCTGGCTCGCGCTGGAATGCACCCGGTAGTCGCGGTCTATTCCACGTTCTTGAACCGTGCCTTCGATCAAGTCTTGATGGATGTTGCGCTACATCAACTTGGGGTGACATTCGTCCTAGACCGTGCTGGAGTCACGGGAACCGATGGTGCTTCACACAATGGCATGTGGGATACCTCGATTTTGGGCGTTATTCCGGGATTACAGCTCACTGCACCGCGCGATGGACAAAGACTACGCGAGGCGCTGTCCCAGGCCGTGAGCGTCGATAATGCGCCGACGGTTATTCGGTACTGCAAGGAGCCGGTCGGAACTGCGATTCCCGCGCTACGGACAGTTGCCGGTACCGACGTCATCCGTGATGTCGATAATCCACAGGTTGTCATCGTCGGCTATGGCCCGATGGTCGCGGTCGCGGTCGATGTCGCAGATCAGCTTGCCCAGCACGGTATCGCGTGTCAGGTTGTCGATCCGGTCTGGGCCTTGCCTGTATCGGAATCGTTAGTGGATTTTGCCCGCGACGTTGATCTCGTCGTCACCATCGAAGATGGCGGTCTTGTCGGTGGCCTTGGCTCACGGTTAGCCCAAGAACTGCGCCAGCGCGAGATTCCGACCCCTGTGCGCGATTACGGTATTGCGGCGGAGTTCTTACCCCATGCCAGCCGTGAATCTCTGCTACGTCAGCTCGGTCTTACCGTCGAGGCTATCGCCCAAGAAACGCTAGCCCGGCTTAGCTCGTAAGCTCAGCCCACGCACGTTCAACGAGGGGCGCTACTTGAGCTGCCTGCCAAGGACGGGCACCACATCCCCTGAGCTGCTCAGCAATACTCGTGGCGTCGAATCCTGTCGGTTCCCACGCCAACTGACGTAGATGACCTGGAGAACAGACATTCTCTGGCGGCATAGTCAGGTGTTCTGCTAGCTCCAACTGGAGCTGGCGGACTAACTCCCACCGAGCGAAGGCTTCTGGGTAATGCTGTTCCCACGCCTTCATCGACGTAGGCGGGCCATCATGGACCCGTTTTTTCTGTGGGTAGGCCGAGCTACGAAGATGAGCAACCCTGGCGATGGTATCGAGCCAATTATTTTCGTAGCGGCGCGCTACTCGATGTGTGAAGCCATCGATAGTGCGTAGGTCGGCTCGGCTGGGCCAGAAGTTGCGCTTGGCATCGACGAGCGCGCACAGCGCGACGAGAGAACGATCATTGACGATTCGGCCAGGGCCTTTATCAAGTTTGCGAGCAAGACCGTCGCGTTCTTCGTAGAGGGCGCGTGCCAGGGCTAGTTGCGCAGGGCTTTTGAGGCTATGCAAGCCAGAGAGACGTCGCCATGGGTCTTCGCGTTGTTCTGGCTCGACGCCAGCGCCTGCAGCAAGTGCGGCAAAATCTTCACGTGCCCACTCATCTTTGCCCGCAGCGGTCAGACGCTGTTCCATGGCATCGCGTAGCGGAATGAGCAGTTCAACGTCGAGTGCGGCATAGACCAACCAATCGTCAGGTAATGGCCGCCGAGACCAGTCTGCTGCGGAATGCTCTTTGCGTAGGTGGACGCCACATTCTTGGGCGATCAGTGCGCCAAGGCCCACTTTTGGGTCACCGAGGAGCCGCCC
>JBOFIQ010000415.1:0-13488 GCA_051650245.1 Propionibacteriaceae bacterium
AAGCCATCGTCGATGGCCATCGGGCGACGGACCAAACCGCCGGTGCCCAGAATTGCTACCTGGGGGATATTGATGATGGGGGTGTCCATGAGCGCGCCAGCCGAACCGTAGTTCGTAATGGTGAAGGTGCCACCGGCGAGTTCGTCAGGAGTGATCTGGTTGTCGCGGGTACGACCAGCAACATCAGAGATCTTCTTGGCTAGACCAGTCACGGTCAGGTCAGCGGCATCTTTGACGACCGGGACGAACAAGCCCTTGGGCGTATCAACAGCGATACCCATATTGACGACGTCGTGGTAGGTCACAGTGTTGTCAGGATTGATCGTCGCATTGAAGTGCGGCATTGCCTGGAGCTGTTCAATAGCGGCCTTCGTGATGAAGGGCAGGTAGGACAAGCCAACGCCATTCTTGGCCTTGAAATCGCCCTTGACCTGGGACCGGATCCGGGTGATCTTGGTCAGATCGACCTCAACAGTCGCGGTGAGCTGAGCCGCAGTGTGCAGCGATTCGACCATGCGCGAAGCGATGGTCTGACGTAGGCGCGACATCTTCTCGGTCTTGCCAACGATGGCCGAAGTAGCGGCCGGAGCAGCCAGAGCGGCAACAGGAGCAGCGGCAGCCGGGGCTGTTGGCGCAGCAACAACGGGAGCAACAGGTGCAGTCGCGACTGGAGCAACAGGTGCTGCGGCCGGTGCAACTGTCGTCGCCTCGCCCTTGCCGGCAGCAGCCAGGACGTCCTGCTTGCGGATACGACCACCAACGCCAGTACCGACGAGCGTCGTGAGATCAATGCCGTTCTCGGCAGCCAGCTTGCGTACTAGCGGAGTGACGTAGAGATCGTCCTCAGCGCCAGCCTCAGCCCGACGTGCGACAACTGGTTCTGCCGGAGCAGCGGTGGTCTCGACGCCGCGCTTGGGCTCTTCGGTCTTGTCTTCTGCCACAACTGCGCTCATAGCCGGAGCAGCAGCATCGCCGACGATGGCAAGGACGGCACCAACCGGTGCAACGGAATCCTCAGCAAAGCGGATCTCAAGCAGCGTGCCAGCGACGGGAGAAGCGACCTCAGTATCGACCTTGTCGGTCGAGACCTCAACGATGGGTTCGTCGGCTTCAATCGTCTCGCCGACTTCCTTGAGCCAGCGCGAAACAGTGCCCTGGGTCACTGACTCGCCCAAAGCGGGCAACACGATTTCGGTCCCAGCAGCAGCGGTGGCTACCGGAGTAGCAGGCGCCGCCGGGGCAGCAACGGGAGCAGGGGCTGCAACAGGTGCTACCGGGGCAGCGGCAACTGGTGCCGGAGCAGCGGCGGGAGCAGGGGCGCTCGCCTCAGACGGATCGCCAATGACGCAGAGCACCGCGCCAACCGGAGCGCTGCTATCTTCTGCGAAGCAGATTTCGAGAATGACGCCAGCAACAGGGGCAGGAACTTCAGTGTCGACCTTGTCCGTAGAAACTTCGACGATTGCTTCATCGGCCGCGACGGTATCGCCGACCTCTTTGAGCCACCGAGAAACGGTGCCCTGGGTTACGCTTTCGCCAAGCGCCGGTAACGTGACATTAGTCGACATAGTGCTCCTTATTTCGCACGTGTGAGATGAGTCACTATGAAGATTAGTCACTTTCGGCCCGCGACGCGCGCTGTTAGCGACTATTTGGACCGGAATGTGGGACAGCCCGCAGACCAAAAATGATCTACGGGCTGTCAAAACCAGGACGTTTTAGCTGTGTGCGTGCAGCGGTTTACCCGACAATGCGAGCAGCGCTTCACCAATAGCTTCGTTCTGTGACGGGTGTGCATGGATGAACGGTGCAGCGTCAGCCGGAGTAGCTTCCCAGCCGACGAGCAACATGAGTTCACCGACCTGTTCAGACGCACGAGCGCCCACCATCGTCGCGCCAACAATCGGGCCATCCTTCATCCGAACGAGCTTGACGAAGCCCGCCGTCTTGAGGATCTGTGACTTGCCATTACCACCGAGATCGTAGGTAATGGTCTCGACCTCGCCCGATTCCTTTGCCTTCTCTTCGGTGATACCGACTGAGGCGATCTCTGGGTCACAGTAGGTCGCTCTCGGGATCTCCAGATCCTTAATCAGGCGCGGGGTCTCGTCGAACTTGCCCATCTTGTGCGCGACATCCTCAGCGACGAAGATGCCATGAGCAAAGCCACGGTGAGCCAACTGTAAGCCCGCGACGATATCGCCGACGGCGTAGGTGTTGGGGGTGGAGGCTTCCAAGCGCTCATTGACGACGACGCAGCCGCGCTCAATCGCAATGCCGGCCTCTTCATAGCCCATGCCAGCAGTATTGGGGCCACGGCCAACTGCCACGAGCAGAACCTCTGCTTCGAGCACCTTGTCGCCTTCAACCGTGACCTTGACGCCGGTTTCAGTCTTTTCGACCGACTTCATCGGGGTCCCGGTGAGGGCCTTGATCTTGCGCTTACGGAAGGCACGCTCCAGTGCCTTGGAGGCTTCTGGCTCCTCGTTTGGAACGAGGCGGGGGAGCGCTTCAACGACAGTCACGTCGATACCAAAGCTAGCCCAGGCGGAGGCGAACTCGACGCCGATAACGCCGCCACCGAGGATGATTGCCGATGCTGGCATGTGATCGAGACGTAGCGCATGCTCCGAGGTCATGATGTGGGTGCCATCAACATCGAGACCGATGGTCTTGGATACCGAGCCCGAGGCGAGCACGGTGTAGGTGCCTTCGATGAGTTTGTCGCCAACCTTGACGGCCATACCCTTGCTGCCCTTGACCGGGGTGCCTTCGCCGGTGATGACGGTAACGCCACGGCCAGAAACGAGGCCCTGAAGCCCCTTGTAGAGCCGCGAGATCACCGAGTCGGCGTAGTCGCGAACCTTGGACATATCAACCGAGTCCAGCGTGGCATTGACGCCGAACTGGGCCGATTCACGCGCAAGATCAGCAACCTCAGCAGCATGCAGGTAGGCCTTGGTCGGGATGCAGCCTCGGTGTAGGCAGGTGCCACCGACCTTATCTTTTTCGATGAGGGCAACGTTGAGGCCGAGCTGAGCCGCGCGCAGCGCACAGGCATAGCCGCCCGAGCCCGCGCCAAGAATCACGAGATCGTAAGAAGTCATGAAGCTAAGTGTGACAGCACCTCTTAGTTTTTATCCAATGGGGCAGAGCTAATTGTGTGGTAATCGTATACGTAGGTGGAGGAAATACCAGTTTTGCCTGTTAGTTACCGTGTAAAACACGGGTGGCCCAACAAGACGAATCCTGTCGGGCCACCCGGGTACAGCGGGAGACGATTTACGCCTGCAACGACTCTGCGAGTGCGATGAGGGTACGAACGCCGTGGCCGGTGCCACCGGTGGGGACATGACCGAAGGGGGCTTCGGTGTTGAACGCCGGACCAGCAATATCGAGATGCGCCCAGGGGGTCTGCGGGTCAACGAACTCGTGGAGGAAGGCCGCAGCAGTCATGGCGCCGCCCATACGGCCGCCGCCCGACTTGATATCGGCGATCTTGGAGTCAAGTTCAGCGACGAGCTCGTCGAAGAGCATCGGAAGCTGCCAGAAGTTCTCGCCAGCCATCTCTGCTGCATCCAGGATGGAGTCAGCAGCCTCTTCGTCGTTGGACATGAGACCAGCGATCTTGTTACCCAGCGCGACGATGCATGCACCAGTCAGCGTGGCAACGTCGATCACCATGTCGGGCTTGTCCTCGTTGGCGCGAGCCAAGCAGTCGGCCATGACGAGACGGCCTTCGGCATCACAGTTGACGTTCTCAACGGTCTTGCCGCCGTACATGGTCAAGACGTCGGAAGGACGGTAAGACGACCCGGATGGCATGTTTTCGCACATCGCCGCATACGTGGTGATCTTGATCTTGAGGCCGAGCTGAGCGATAGCGCGCGTAGCGGTGAGGACCGTAGCAGCACCACCCATGTCGCACTTCATTGTGTACATGCCGTCAGCAGGCTTGATGTTGAGGCCGCCCGAATCGAAGGTGATGCCCTTACCTACAAGGACGAGGTGGAACTTCGCACCGGCCGGAGCGTAGCTGTAGCGGACCACGCGGGGAGCGTGAGCCGAACCAGCGCCGACCTGGGTGACGCCGCCCCAGCCTTCCTTGACCAGACGCTTCTCGTCCAGAATCTCCACCTTGATGGTGGTATCAGCGACGACCTCTTTGGCTGAGTTAGCGAAGGTCTCGGGGTAAAGCTCATTGGCTGGCTGGTTGATCCAGTTGCGGCACAGGTAGACGTTCTCGGCGCTGATGGTGGCAACCTCAAGCGCAGTCTTGGCGTCCTTGCTCTTGTTCTGCGAAAGAACAACGATCTTCTTGAACTTCGCTGGCTGCGGGGTCTTGGTGATCTTGATCGGCACATAGGCGCCCAGGAGTGCACCTTCGGCGCAGCCCTGAATCATCTCTGGATCGTCACATTCGAGATCGACCGCAACGACAACAGGAGCATCGCCAGCAGCAGCGCGAACACCAGCAGCGGCAGCGCGACGGACCAGTTCAGGGTCCGGTTCGCCTACGCCCATGCCCACGACGACGATCTTCATACCCTTGAGCGGGGGGAGAATCGCAATCTTGCCGGGCTTGGTCGATGCACCCAAGGCCAGAGCCAGGGCGAGGACGTCGCTGCCGAAGGTCTCGGTGACGGCCTTATTGAGGGTGTCGGTGAGGCCGACGAGCGCGGGCTTATCGTCGTCATCAGCCAAACCGATGACGAGGACGTCGACCTTGGCCGGCATCGTCGCCGCGAGCGAGATCTGCGGGATCGCAACAGTCACGGGTGTGCTCCTTATCGAGGATGAATAGTTCATCTCCTAATCTAGTCGCGCTCCCTTGCTTGTGAATAGGCGGCCTGGGATAAGTTGTGTACGGGTAGTTTGTTCGCCCTCACGACACCAGGAGTAAATGATGGAACTGAAGAAGTCCCCTCTGCACGCGCGCCACGAGGCGCTCGGGGCCAAGTTCGCCGAGTTCGGTGGCTACGAAATGCCGCTTGAGTACGCCGGTGGCGGCGTCCGTACCGAGCACACCGCTGTGCGTGAGAATGTCGGTATCTTCGACGTTTCACACCTCGGTAAGGCGCTGATCAAGGGAAAGGGCGCTCAAGATTTCTTGAACCGCTGCCTATCCAATGATCTTGCCAAGATCGGCCCCGGCCAGGCGCAGTACACGCTGTGCTGCAACGAGGCTGGCGGCGTTATTGACGATCTGATCCAGTACCTCAAGGCCGACGATGAGGTATTCCTCATCCCGAATGCTGCCAACAGCGCTAAGGTCATTGCCGCACTCGAAGCCGCTCCGCACGCAGGCATTGAGATCACTAACCAGCACGACGATTTCGCGGTGCTCGCGATCCAGGGGCCGAAATCGGCCAAGGTACTCAAGGCTATGGGCTTGCCCACCGATATGGAGTACTACGCGTTTGAGGTCGTTGAGCGCGATGGCTACACCATGACCGTGTGCCGTACCGGCTACACCGGTGAGCACGGCTACGAGCTCGTATGCCCCGCAGATAAGGCTCTTGAGGTCTGGGATGCAGCTATCGCTGCTGGCGAAGAGTTCGGTATTCGCGCTGCCGGTCTTGCTGCCCGTGACACGTTGCGTCTGGAGATGGGCTACCCCTTGCATGGGCATGACCTTTCCCCCGAAATCATGGCGAATGAGTGCCGTGTTGGCTGGGCTATCGGCTGGAAAAAGCCAGAGTTCTTCGGGAAAGAGGCACTCGCTGCTGCGAAGGAGGCCGGAGCCCCCCGCATGCTGCGTGGACTTGTTGCCAAGAAGCCGGGTATTGCACGTGATCACATGACCGTCAAGAACACTGACGGCATTGAGGTCGGGCACATCACCTCAGGCAATATGTCGGTCACGAAGAAGATCGGTATCGCACTCGCGCTGCTGGACAAGTCGATCAAGGAAGGCGATACGGTCCTCGTTGATGTCCGTGGTCGCGACCTTGAGATGGAGGTCGTCAAGCCTCCGTTCGTCGAGCCGAGCGTCAAGGAAGACTAACGAATCATGACTGCTGGCCGGGCCATATATGGGACCGGCCAGCAGTCATATCATCATCCTCGCGTAGCCGCTCAAAAAGAGAATGCCGAGCATGGGCGACCCGACTAGGCTTAGGTCTATGGACCCTCGCTATCGCTATGACGAACTCACTGCTGCTACTGCCGTAGATGATCCCCGACGTCATGCTTTTTTCTGCGCGCTGGGTATGGCTTTTATCGGCAACGACAACACCCCAGAGCAGTCAGCCAAGCAGAGCGAATATGCGCGAGCGGACCAAGCGCGTATGCGGGCGCTTTATCGTGAGGGCGATCAGATACCGGTCGCGACGTTTACCTCGGTCCCCCAGCCAGTCAATGTCGGCCATGGTCGAACAGTGCCGGGAAATCTCATTTCCGATGTCACGGTACGGGCCTCACATCGTCGCCGTGGTCTTCTGACTGAACTGATGCAGCGTGACTTGACCGAAGCGCAGCAGCGCGGCGATGTAGTGGCGGCGCTCACTGCCTCAGAAGGCACTATTTATGGACGTTTTGGGTTCGGGATTGCCTCGCGGCTAGCAAAGGCCACGATTGATTGCACTCGGTTCAGGTTGCGTCAGAGCAGCGTCGGTGAATGTGAGTACGTCATGCGCGAGCAGGCTCACATCTTGCAGGAACAACTGACTCGCCAGATGCTGGCAACAGACCGTGGCTCCATGGGACGTTTTGCTCATTGCGCCGATAGTATCTCGGGCGCTTATGACTGGCGTACCGGTAGCGCAGACCGCGATACGCGGGCGGTAGCGCACTACAGTGACGGCGTTGTTGATGGTCTGGCGTTCTATAAGCCAACATCTTCGCCTGAGGGCGACTGCCTGAGCGTTGTGGAAATCCAGACAGTGACAGCGAGCGCTCGGCTAGCGCTGTGGGAGTTCTTGGCTTCTATTGATCTGGTGAACACCTTGACGACCCGGCGCTTCCAGCTCGATGATCCATTGCGATGGGCACTTACCGATTTCCGGGCAGTCAAAGTGACAGATATCTATGACATGATCTGGCTGAGGATTCTTGACCCAATCCGTGCCCTGGAAGAGCGTGGATGGGATCGCCCGGGGTCATTAGTAGTGCGAGTTGATGATCCCCAAGGTTTTGCTGCGGGAACGTTCCATATCGAGACCGATGGTGACCGTGCTCACGTCGAAGCCACACATGCGCAACCGCAGGCACAACTCAGCGCAGAAACGTTGGCCTCGTTGTATTTCGGTGAGGTGAGCGCGCTTGTGTTGGCTGATGCTGGACGGATTCAGGGGGATGCCGCTGCAGTCGAGCGGTTGTTCCATACGGAGAGTGCCCCATACATGGCGGTGGGTTTCTAGCGCGTGCCGTTAAGTGTGCAGCACCGGCTGGACTAGACTGAACTCCTGATTTTTGGGTGAGGAGTAACTTTCCGCATGGGCAACTTTGCTGCGACTGCAGAGCACGGTTTCAGATTATTCGGGCCGACGCACCTGGTCACTGTCGCACTTATCGTGGTGCTGCTGTGGGGTATGTACTTCGTGCGCAATGTCAGCGCTCGCGCTAAGCGAATCGTGAGTTGGATCATGGTGGTTGGCTTGATCACCGATGAGCCGATCTACCAGTACTGGCGGCTATCTCACGGGATCTGGGATCTCAAGGAACATCTGCCGTTACATCTGTGCTCGATCATCATGCCGCTGGCTGCCATCGTGCTGATATGGCGTCACTATCGCTGGTACGAGTTCGTCTTCATGTGGGTATCAGTTGGCCCGGTCATGTCGATCCTGACACCCAATCTCGACACCTATGGGTTTCCGCATTACCGCTATTGCGAGTTCTTCTTTGCTCACGCCTTGATGATCGCGGCGATGTTATGGGTGACCTGGTGTTACAAGCTCATGCCGACCTGGCGCTCAGTGTGGAATGCGATGAAGGTCTTACTGGGTTATGGCGTCGTGGTCTTTGCTATCAACTGTTGCTTGGGTTCTAACTACCTCTTTATCAATCACAAATTGCCCACGGCATCGGTCCTCGATCTCTTGCCGCCGTGGCCGTGGTATCTCGTGGTGGCCTTCTTTGCGCTCTTGGCGTGGTGGACGCTGGTGTGGTTCATCTTCGCCTGCGTTCAGCGCATCAAGTACGGGGTGAGCTGGAAAACCCAGTGCCTCGATGTCTGGCGAGATCAGGATGTTGAGAAACAGCTTCATCACCCTGGGGGAGCACGCTTCCTTGAGTTTTACCCCGAATGCGGCGCTGACTATCCCGAGTGCAAGGTTGTGTCCTGGCCTGAGATGGCATTGATTCATGGCATTGGCGGCATAGGCTGAGGTGATGGAACTCGAACAGCTCACTGCCGATGATGGTGCCGTCCTTGACGTCTGTGTCTGGCGCCCAGAACATACTGCTCGCGGACTGATCCAGATCGCTCATGGCATGGCAGAACACGCATCTCGCTATGACGAGTTGGGGCAGCGTCTCGCTGCTGCCGGATGGCTGGTGGTAGCAGGGGATCATCGTGGGCATGGAGCACGAGCGAAAGCCAATGGTCAGTTAGGTATTTTCCCAGCACGCGGGTACGACCAGATCGTCGATGATCTATGCGTGATTGGGCAGCATTACCGGGGGTTAGATCGAACCTTGCCGTGGATTCCGGTAGGTCATTCGATGGGATCATTCCTCGTCCGGCTTCTCGCCTCTCGCGTTGGGCGAGAACTAGCCGGTCTCGTCGTGATTGGAACAGGTAGCTCGCAAGGGCCGCTGGCCCCAGTAGCCAAGACCGTTGTGGCTCGGGAGGTTCGCAAGCGCGGAGTTGCAGGAGCAAGCACAGTCATGGACAAACTTGCCTTCGGCGGGTTCAATAAGGCTTTTCGTCCAACGCGCACACCTGCTGATTGGTTATCGCGTGACGCGGCGCAGGTGGATGCCTACCTAGCTGATCCGCTCTGTGGTTTTGTCTGCTCGGCAGGGTTTTACCGCGAACTTATCCATCTCGTCGAGCTTGTTAATCGCGACGACATAATGCGCGCTGTGCCGTCGTCGTTGCCGATCTTATTGCTCTCAGGCGCAGCAGATCCTGTCGGGCGAGCGGGGTCTGGGGTGCGTGCTGTGGAGCGTCAGCTTCGCCGGTGTGGTGCGCGTGATGTGACGATGAAGCTCTACCCACAGGCGCGTCACGAGATTCTCAACGAGACCAATCGTGACGAGGTTATCGCTATGGTCATGTCGTGGCTTGACGATAAAGCCTGATCCCACCACGCCAGATACTTCTTCGGGTATCTCAAGTTTTCCTCAACTGGTATGGAATAAAGCATGCAGTACCCTAGCCAAGGGTAGCCTCACCTTATTGACTCCGAGGCGACGCTTTTTGTTTGGCAAAATAGGGAAAGAGTGCCGTGAAGCTTCAATGGGAACGCCTTGCAGTTAAGGCATTAGGGGCGAGGCCAGCGGTATTGACGGTGCGTGCCGTTGAGAGCGCTGGTCCACAATTTAGGCGAATCCAGGTCGATTGTGGAGATCTTTTTTCACGGGTGCCGATCCATCCCACGATGTGGCTACGGCTATGGTTCGATAATCAAGGAAAACCCCATCAGCGAGCCTTTACGCTGGTTGATCCTGACCCTCAGACGCATACGGCCTGGTTGGAGTTTGCACTCCATGGTGGCATTGCTGCGGATTGGGCGCGTCAGGCAACGATTGGGCAGAGCATCGAAGCCTCATTTCTTGGGAGTAAATACTCCTGGGACGGTGACGCCCCAGCTGCAGGTAGCGCCTGGGAAACAACGCTCATTGCTGGTGACTTAGCCGCGCTTCCGGCGATTAACTCGTTACTTGATCATCTCGGAGATACTCCAGCGACAGTAGTGCTGGATTGCTCTCACCACAAAGACCAAGCTATTGCAGTACGTTGCGCACCGGCACATCAGCTCCGCTATTGCCACGGCAGTGCTGCGTTCACTGATGAAGTGCTGGCACAGGTCAGCGGAGCAGGGCAGCGAGTCTGGATCGCTGCGGAGGCAGAACTAACGCGCACGCTCGCTAAGCGAGTCCAACAGGATTATGGCGTGGCAAAAAACGATATTGCAGCAGTCGGTTATTGGCGGATGGGGTAAATCGATGGAATCGACGACAGCGCAGCGCTCACCGCTGGTTTTGCTCACGGCGCTCTATGCGACACAGTTCATCGGAGTGGGTTTTCTTAGCATCGGGCTCGGCGCCATCTTGTTACATGACGGGGTGAGCCTTGACACCATTGGTTGGTTTAACCTGTTGGGGCTTGTCTGGGCTTTTAAGTTTTTATGGGCACCTGTGATTGATGCAGTGTCGCCTGCGCGATTCCGCCTCTTGCGTAATGCAGGGCACTATCGGGCCTGGCTGCTTGTGCTGCAGCCGTGCATGGTGGTGTCGCTACTCCTCTTAGCGTTCGTGACGCAGCCAGCCCAACAACTGCCATTACTTTTCATCGTCGTGACGCTTTTTGTTCTCATGAGCGCGACCCAAGATATTGCTGCGGACGCCATTTCAGTGCGCATGTTGAAAAGCGGTAAGCGCGATCTTGGCAGTGCCATTCAGGTATCGGCCAGCTATCTGGGCAATATCGTCGGTGGCGCAGGAGCAGTTATCGTTGCCGATCGCTGGGGACTTCAAGCGGCTGCAGTACTTCTTGCGGTGGCAACATCAATCGCGCTGATTCCTGTTGTCTTATTCCGTGAGGCTTATCGGGATGAATCGAAAGTCGCTGCGTCATGCCGGGGGATAGGCGAGGTTCTGGCTGTCTTTGCCCATCCGGCTTGTCGGGCCTGGTGCTTGGTGGCGATGCCACTGCTCTATATGGGCTCCGCTGGCCTCTATTCCTTGGTTATGCCAGCGCTGGTGAAATCGGGTAGATCATTGACACAAATTGGTCTCATTACGCTGACGTGGGCATCTCTGCCAGCGATCGTCGCGGGGCTTTTGGCGGGCTGGATCTCGGAGAGAATTGGGCGTCGCGCAAGTATCTGGCTCGGCACAGTCGTGCTGGCGGTGGGTGCGCTGGTCTTTATTCCAGTATTTCGGGGTGGGGGCAGTCTCGTCGCGGCGACGGTGGGTGTAAGCCTCATGTTGTCGGGTTACACCATCATCAATGTGGTGGTTTACACCCAGGCATTGGTCTTTTCACGCCCTGAACATGCAGGTTCAGATTTCACCTTATTGACCTGCATTTCGCTAGGCCTCTCGTTTATCGCGGCCTGGTTGATACTGCTCGTGGCAGATTTTGCCGGATTCTTAGTGACTGCTGGGTTGGCATTGCTAGTGACGGGTGCTGGCGCACTCGCAGCTTCTGCGCAGTCGAAGTCTCAGCCGAAGAGCGCCGCTTAAAAGGGTCGCCCTCGTCTCGGGCTAAGAAAATGACGCATAAGACTTGTTATTCGAACATGCGTACATTAGTGTGGGATGTAGTTCAGCTACGTGCCGGTGTTGGGTTACAGCATGGCAGGCGAACTACCAGATGCGCTTTAGCCTTTGGTCGGCAGGAGAGTTCTTGGGGAAGTGTTCTCCGCTGCTGGCCTCAGGCTAAGGCGGTGGTAGTTCTGGCTTGTTCAATCAACGCCAGGGGTGGGGTCTTAGTCGATCTGCTCTAGCGACATCGGGCCGTAAACCACCTTGTCGCCATGCATTAGCGATACATCACTGACGCCATAATCAGTGAGCATGAGGTAGTTCTCGCCTAACCACGATTCGGCACGTTCCTGGGAAGCAAAGATCTGGTCAAACCCGGCAGCAGAAAGATCCTCAGCAGTAGCTTCGCTGTCGGTCAAGGTCAATTCCCAGCGGTAACTCATGGTGTCTCCTTGGCATCAGACGGCGAGGCCGTCGCAGAATGTGGTTTAGAACTTGGCTCCACGCTTGATCGCCGGGCCCGGAACGCGGAAACGACGGATCTGAATAACGCGATTGACGGTGTACCAGCCCAGACCCTTGGTGGAAACTCCAGGAAGTCGCTCGGCGGCAAGACGCTTGAACCCACGCCAGGTCACGATCATGTCCAAAATCGCTGCTGCCAGCAATACCCAGACCACGCTTGAGACAATCATGAATAGCCTTGGCTGCTTGGCAAATCCCATCGCCAGCGCCAGCATGATGAGCATGACCGGCATGAGGAACTCGCCAATGTGCCATTTAGCGTCAATGTAATTACGGCATAGAGCGCGGATGGGGGAGGCCTCGACCTTGCCGAAGCGCTGATCCGTGGCCATGCGACGTTCTGCAGCCTCGACCTTACGAAGCTCCTTCGCCGTCAACGTGGGGTGTAGCCGCTCCATGCGCTCTTTCTCGGCTTGTTTGCGCGATGGCGTTGGAGCGTTCTTCTTGCGCGGTGCGCCGGCTTCACTGATAAGAGGTGCATCAGTGTCTGCTGTCGTCGCCTGAGCGGCGTTATCGCGCTTGTAAGAGCCGAAAATACCCACGTCGATCTTCCTGTCGAAAAGGTGCCGGGCTAATGCCACGTCGTTGTTATCTTACCTGCAGCGGTGACCACTCCTCCATGGTGAGAGGGTCGGTGAGCGTGGATATTGGCTGAATACTGTTGAAAATGCCTGCCCCGGGCTAGTCTGGTCCCTGTATCTGTTCGACCTTGCCGGGAATACCCCGCAGTTGCCTGGCGTTCAGTTACTCAGGACCGATCAGGAGACTCCATGACTGAGAATGCAACTGAGCACGGCATCGTGCTAACCCCTGCCGCAATTGAGAAGGCTAAGGCGCTTCTTGAGGCCGATGGCACCCCGAACTTGAAGCTGCGCGTTGGCGTCCAGCCTGGTGGCTGCTCTGGCCTGCGCTACCAGCTTTACTTTGATGACCGCGAGGTCGAAGGCGATCTGGTCAAGGATTACGACGGCCTGGTAGTCATCACTGACAAGATGAGCGCTCCCTACCTCGACGGCGCCACGATTGATTTCGCGGACACCATCGATCAGCAGGGCTTCCTTATCGATAATCCGAGTGCTCAGGGTGCATGCGCCTGCGGCGACTCGTTTAACTGATAAGCCGACTTACTGGGCAGCACGTAACCGCTGCCACACCATCAGCTCCCCATCGACAGCGTCGGTGCGGGAGCTGATGTGGTGATAGCCAGCTTTACTCAGTACCCGTGCAGATGCGGGATTGGTAACCGCGGTATGGGCGATGATCCCGGTATGCACAGGATCGGTGAAAAGATAATCGGATACAGCCTGTACCGCTTCGGTGGCATAGCCTTGCCCCTCAACCTGCGCAATGACGCCATAACCGATTTCTGGTTGTGGATCAGTCATGGGGCTCATGAGGCCGATAGCGCCGATAGCCTCAGCCGTATCGGACGTCGTCATGGTCCACTGCCCGGTCCACACCTCGGGGTATTGGGCCCAATGCGGAAATAGGTTAAGTAAATCTCCGGGCCAATCGTGGCCGTAATGAATACCTGCATGGGTGAAATCAGCGTCAGCAAGTCGAGCCGCAACAACATCAGCTGTG